>JBGVIG010000285.1:0-2919 GCA_045122995.1 Eubacteriales bacterium
AAATGGTTCTTGCATGATCAGCTACGGTGAAACCACAATCCTTGCTTGCGCTACCGCTTCCGCAAAACCTCGCGACGGTTTCGACTTCCTTCCTCTCTCCGTTGACTACGATGAAAAAATGTATGCTGTAGGCAAGATCCCCGGCGGTTTCCTTCGCCGTGAAGGCAAACCTTCCGAAAAAGCGGTTCTTACCAGCCGCGTGATCGACCGTCCGATTCGTCCCCTTTTCCCGAAAGATCTCCGCAACGACGTTGCTCTCACACTTACCGTTATGTCCGTTGATCCCGATTGCTCTCCTGAAATTACAGCGATGATCGGTGCTTCTATTGCTCTTTCCATCTCCGATATTCCGTGGAACGGCCCGATTGGCGGCGCTTTCATCGGTCTTGTTAATGGCAAGATCGTTCTTAACCCCAATGCTGAACAGCGCAAAGTAAGCGACCTTGAACTCACCGTTGCAGCTTCTGAAAAGAAAGTTGTTATGATCGAAGCCGGTGCAAATGAAGTTGCTGACGACACCATGTACGAAGCAATCATGTTTGCTCACGAAGAAATCAAAAAGCTTCTCGTTTTCATCAATGAAATCATTGCTGAAGTTGGTAAGCCCAAATTTGATTATCCTTCTTGCGAACTTGATCACGATATGTTTGATAAAGTGTTTGCATACTGTGAAAAAGCAGTTATGGAAGCGCTCGATACTGATGACAAAACTGTTCGCGATGCAAAAATGCAGCCCATCATGGACGACATCCTCGCTACTTTCAGCGAAGAATATCCTGAAATGGACGTGATCCTGCCCGAACTTATCTACAAGATTCAGAAGAAGATCGTTCGCCGTTGGCTCCTCGTCGACAAAAAGCGCGTTGACGGTCGCCGCATGGATCAGATCCGTCCTCTCGCAGCAGAAGTTGGTCTTCTCCCCAGAACTCATGGTACCGGTCTTTTCACCCGTGGTCAGACACAGGTATTGACTATTGCAACTCTTGGTCCGCTCAGCGATGCACAGATGCTTGAAGGTCTTGATGACGAAACCGAAAAGCGATATATGCACCACTACAACATGCCCGGTTATTCTACCGGCGAAGCAAAAGCGATCCGTTCCCCCGGCAGACGTGAGATCGGTCACGGTGCGCTTGCTGAACGTTCTCTCGTTCCTGTTCTTCCCTCCAAAGAAGAATTCCCCTATGCTCTCCGCCTTGTTTCTGAAGTTGTAAGCTCCAACGGCTCCACATCTCAGGCTTCCGTTTGCGGTTCCACCCTTGCTCTTATGGACGCAGGTGTTCCGATCAAAGCTCCTGTTGCCGGCATCTCTTGCGGCCTTATCACTGCTGAAGACGGTAGCTGGGACACTATGATCGACATTCAGGGCCTTGAAGACTTCTATGGCGACATGGACTTCAAAGTTGCTGGTACTCACAAGGGTATCACTTCCATTCAGATGGACCTTAAGATCGACGGTCTTACCCCTGAAATCATCAAGCAGGCGCTTGAAACCACTCACGCAGGTAGAGATTACATCATTGATGAAGTAATTCTCAAAGCGATTCCCGCACCTCGTGCAGAGATCAGCAAATACGCTCCCAAGCTTATCACTATGAAGATCAACCCTGACAAGATCCGTGACGTTATCGGTTCCGGCGGTAAGATCATTCAGAAGATCGTGGCTGAAACAGGTGCTAAGATTGATATCGAAGACGATGGCACAATCTATATTCTTGCTGTCAACTCCGACTCTGCTAATGAAGCAAAAGCAATCATCGACGCGATCGTATTCGAACCCGTTGAAGGTTGCTGCTACACCGGTACAGTTACCAGAATCATTCCGATCGGTGCATTCGTTGAAATCGCTCCCGGTAAAGAAGGTCTTGTTCATATCTCTAAACTCGATCACAAGAGAGTTGAAAAGGTAGAAGACGTTGTTGAAGTTGGCGACAAAGTTACCGTTAAATTCCTCGGCACAGACGAAAAAGGCAGAATCAACCTCTCCAGAAGAGATGCTCTTCCCCGCGACTAATTGATAGGCAAAATTATATAAGTGCCCCTGAATTCTGTTTGAATTCAGGGGCACTTTGTTGTATCAAATTTTTTTCATCAATACAATAAATAGATTTAGGTTCAGGATGTCATGAAAAATATTGTTAATAACCCAGTATACGTAAAATACTTGTAGAATGCATCTTGGTCACAACTCGTTAAATTACAATTCCACTCACCTTTATAGCCTGGAGATCTATAGTACCTAAACCTATTAGGGAAGTTAAGTAGTCGTTCTTTAACTATATCAGATGATATATCTAAACTTAATTATTTGTGTAGGATTGACATAAAAAGTCTTCCTTCCACTAATAACATCTTTTTGTTAATTATAACACAGGACATTTTTATTGTCACTCAGTTCCCTAATGAAAAAACACGAGTAAACATCTTTCTCATCAAATCAAACGGAATGACCGTGAATGCAAGGAGCAAAATTTCTTTGATTGCCGACACAGCAAGTGCATGCGTTCGGAAAAGTGTGCCACCGAAAAAGATGAGAAGAATTTGAACGGCAGATACGAATATCATCACCCAAAGAAAAGTTTTGTTTTTGTTAAGCCCTTTAAACAGCCGAATTCTGGAAGTTCGGGCGTTAAAGGCGTTGAAGATTCCGCAGAATACAAAAAGTGTGAAAAATGCTGTCATAAAGCCGACAAAATCATTCAGAAAATCAAAGACTTCTCGAAAGGCGTTCATTTTCAAAAAAGAAGCACACAGAATAATGGTGTATCCGCCCGTGATCAGAATCTGCGCTAACATATTTTTTGTAATGATCGGTTCCGTCCTGCTTTTTGGGGTTTCTTCCATGTAGCTTTTTTGCGGTGCTTCTCCCGCAAAGGCAAGACCTGCCAAGGTATCCATGATGATATTGATCCAAAGCAT
>JBGVIG010000286.1:0-6660 GCA_045122995.1 Eubacteriales bacterium
GACTGCGGGCGATAACAAGTTCCGCCCCGCCCATCGTCGCTTGTCCTTCTTACAACACCTTTCCGACAATAAATTTGACACAGCAAATACCAAAAGCCGATTGCAAACCGGAAGAAACCCCGAAAGTGCGGCGAAAAAACGCCGAGGCGTTTATAAAAGCGCTGGCGGCGATCTTAATTGAAACTTTTTGCTCAAAAGCGATCACACCGCCGGTTTGTTTCTTATATTTTGTAACTTTTCTCTTTCAAAAAGAGAAAAGTTTAAAGTTTCTTGCAATCAAAATATATATGTGTTATAATATAAATATCATATACGTTTGAGCCGCAATTTTTGCGGACAAAGAAAGTAAAAAAATAAATTCAAAGCGGAAAAGGAGAGAACACCATGGCACAGAATATGTATACCATGTACGGTCTGACCGTAAACTATCTCAAAGATCCTTGCGGTATCGATGAAAATCCGAAATTCTCTTATAAAGTTGCGACAGCACAGCGTGGCGGCGAACAGAAATCCCACCATGTTGTGGTAAAAGAAGCACTTTCGGGCGAGATCGTTTGGGATAGCGGCGAGATTGAAACAAAAAATCAGCTCTTTATTGCCTATGCCGGCAAGAAACTTTCCCCTATCACAAAGTACGAATACACCATTTGCGCGACATTTGCTGACGGCGAAAGCGCAGAAGCCTCCGGTAGCTTCGTTACCGGTAAGCTCGGCACAAAATGGGACGGTAAATGGATCACTGCGAAATACGTTCGCCGTGAACCCGATGCATTCCCTGCACAGTATATCCGCAAAACCTTTGCACTTGATAAAAAAGTGAAAGCTGCATACCTTGCGATCTGCGGTCTTGGCTATTTTGAAAGCTATATCAACGGCAAAAAAACAGGTACTGACGTTCTTTCTCCTGCTTTTACCCGCTATGATGCAGAATCCATGTATCTCGTTTATGACGTTGCAAATCTCCTTACCGAAGGCAAAAACGCAATGGGCGTGATCCTCGGTAACGGCTGGTACAACTGCTTCGCGGAAGACCCGTGGAACACCAGAGCCGCAACCTGGAAGCATCTTCCTAAGGTGATCTCTGAGCTTCACATTACATACGAAGACGGCACCACCGAAAAGATCTGCTCCGAACCTCTCACATGGAAAGCAAATAAAGGTCCGATCATCTTCAACGGTATCCGTAACGGTGAATATTATGACGCGCGCCTTGAGCTTGGCAACTGGACAGAAGCAGATTATGATGACAGCGAATGGTTCGACACCAAGATCATGAAGAGCCCCGGCGGTCTTCTTATCGCGATGGAAATGGAACCGATCCGTGTTCGCTGCGTGATCCCTGCAAAGAAGATGTGGAAGAGTGAAAACGGTTATGTTTTCGATATCGGTCAGAACCAGGCAGGCGTTGGTAGATTTAAGGTTCGCGGTGCAGCAGGCACAGAAGTGAAATTCCGCTACTCCGACGTTCTCAAGGACAACGGCGAGATCGACCAAGGTCCGATCGGCGGCTTCGTTCGCAGCGGCGAATTCCAGACAGATAAATATATCAAAAAGAGTGATGATGAGGAAGTATGGAATCCTATCTTCACCTATCACGGCTTCCAGTACGTAGAGATCACAGGTCTTACCGAAGAACCCAAGCTCTCTGACGTATGCGCACTCACCCTTTGCACAGACGTTGCGGATATCGGTGAATTCCATTGCTCCGACCCGCTTCTTGACCGTGTTCAGCACCTTTGCCGCTGGGCAACCATCTCGAACCTCCACTCTGTTCCCACAGACTGTCCGCACCGTGAAAAGAACGGCTGGACAGGTGACGTTTCCCTCTCCTCTGAGCAGATGCTCACAAACTTCGGTATGCGTGCAATGCTTTCCAAGTGGAGCCAGGATATGAGAACCTCTCAGCGTCCCGCAGGTCAGATTCCTTGCGTTGTTCCTTCCACAGGCTGGGGCTACTATGGACTTATGGGTCCCGACTGGTCTTCCGCGCTCATTAACGTTCCTTACAACATTTATCTCTATAACGGCGACGAGGAAATCCTTCGCAAGAACTATGACGCCATCAAACGCAACTGTGACTTCATGGAAACCATGACCGTAGACTACACGCTCGACTATGGTACCGGTGACTGGTGCGCACCGTTTGAAGGTCCCGCGATCGGCAAGAACATGGGCGCTTACAAATGCCCCACAGAAGTTTCCGACACCGGCTTCTTCTATAACGCGGCAAAGACCGTTGTGAAGATGGCAAAAATGTTCGGTGAAACCGAAGATGAAGAATACTACAGCGACCTTGCTGCAAAGATCCGCAAGGTATTCCGCGATAAATTCTTCGATGCCGAGGAATGCAACGTTTACGGTAACTGCCAGACCGCGACCGCGACCATGCTTTATTTCGGTCTTTATGACACCGAAGAAGAACGTGTAGGACTTCTTAACCGCTTGATCAAGCAGATCGAAGAGATGGATTGGCATCTTGACTTCGGCGTACTTGGTAATAAATTCGTTATGCATACGCTCGGTTCCATGGGCGAAGGTAACGTTGGTCACAGAATGCTCGCGCAGAGAACGTTCCCCGGCTGTCAGCGCTGGATCGACCTCGGTGCGACAACCCTTTGGGAATGCTGGAACGGCGGCGGTTCTCACAACCACCATATGTTCTCTGACCTTTCTTCGTTCCTCTATAAGTATGTTGGCGGTATCTCTCCCGATGAAAATGAACCCGGCTTCGTTCACACGATCCTTCGTCCTTCCGTGGATTGCGGTATGGAAAGCGCAAAAGCTTCTCATGACTCCATGTACGGTGAAGTAACTTGTGATTGGCAGAATAAAGACGGCAAGCTCACCATCTCCGTAAAGATTCCTTTCGGCTGCCATGCAACGCTTTATCTTCCCACAAAATACGCAAAGACCTTGAAAGAAAATGACGCGCCTATCGCAGACGGCTTCTCTATCATCGAAAATGAAAAAGAATGTGCTGTCACACTTTCTTCCGGCGAATACGTATTTGCAGAATAAATTTTCTCGGGGAGGGGATTTTCCCCTCCCCGTAAGTTTTATAAAGCCAACTTTTTCTTTTTGAAAGAAAAAGTTGCAAAAAGAAGCAAAAACCTTGCAGGTTTATAGCTTTTCTTTTGCTGTGCGAATTTTGATTGTATTCCGTCGCCTACCTGCGGTGTTTTGACGCTTTGCGTCAAAGCCACACTTGGAAGCACCGGCGAGGACTTTTTGTGCGAACATGAACGCGTGTATTTATTTTTCTAAAATTTTAGGGTATTTCGCCCGCGCTTCTATAAACGCCACGGCGTTTTTTCGCCATACGTTCGGCGGCTCTTCCGATTTGCAATCGACATTTGGTGTTTGCTATGTTGTTTTGCTATTGGAAAGGTGTTGTAAGAAGGACAAGCGACGATGGGCGGGGCGGAACTTGTTATCGCCCGCAGTCGCATCACAGCACTCCCCTGCGGTCAACCTGCAAGGTTGTTGCTTCTCTTTTGTAACTTTTCTCTTTCAAAAAGAGAAAAGTTAAAAAATTCCTTTGAATCGAAAGGACTCCAAAGTCTATGGCAAAAATCTACGATCTTACAGTCAATTATCTCAAAAATCCCTGCGGTGTGGATATGCTCCCCCGTTTTTCCTATAAAGTCAAAACAGACCGCCGTGCTGACGACCAGAAAACGCGCCGTATTTGTTTGTATTCTTCCAAAGAAGCTTTGCAAAACGGCAATGCCGATGTCTGGGATAGCGGCGTGATTGAAGACACAAACACCGTTTTAGTTCCTTATGACGGCAAAAAGCTTTCTCCCGTCACAAAATATTATTTCACCGTGGAATGTGAAACTGTTCACGGCGAAAAGATCATAAGTGACGTCGCAAGCTTTGTCACAGGTAAGCTTGGTACCAAATGGAGCGCGAAGTGGATCTCCATCTGGAAAGCAAACAAAACCACAGAAGCCGCACATTATCTGCGCAAAACATTCAAAATTGAAAAAGATGTAAAAGAAGCATATCTTTCCATCTGCGGACTTGGCTATTTTGAAAGCTTTATCAACGGCAAAAAAACAGGCGATGACCTTCTCTCTCCTGCCTTCACACGCTACGATGCAGAAAGCTTTTATATGCAATATGACGTTGCGGATAAGCTCAAAAAAGGCGAAAATGCCATCGGTGTTTCCCTCGGTAATGGTTTTTATAACTGTTTTACCAAAGACAGAATGTGGAACACCACCGAAGCCACATGGCGCAACTGGGCAAAAATGCTCTGCGAGCTCAAGATCACTTATACCGACGGCACCGTGGAAACCATCGTTTCCAACACTTCCTGGAAAGCCTCTTTCGGTCCCATCACGATGACAGGTATCCGCAACGGTGAATTTTATGACGCACGCCTTGAGCTTGGCGATTGGACAGAAGCCGATTATGATGACAGCGGTTGGGATAAAGTAAAGATCAATAAGAGCCCCGGCGGACTTCTTGTTGCACAGGAAATGGAGCCCATTCGTGTTTATCAGAAATTCTCTGCCATCAAAAAGTGGAAAACGAAAAACGGCTGGGCATTCGACATCGGACAAAATATCGCAGGATTTGGTGAATATATCATTCGCGGGGCTGCAGGCACGGAAGCTGTTTTCAAATATTCCGATATGCTCACGGAAGACGGTGAACTGGACTTCTTTGCATTGACGAGCTTTATCCAGAGCGGGGAATTCCAAACGGATAAATACATCAAAAAGAGTGATGAGCCCGAAGCATGGAATCCCTCATTCGTTTATCATGGCTTCCAATACATTGAGGTTTCCGGTGTGACGGAAGAGCCTCTGCTTTCCGATGTGACAGGCGTTGCGATCTGCTCTGACGTCGGTGACATCGGTACATTCTCTTGCTCTGATGACTTTTTGAATAAACTCCAGCACCTCTGTCGCTGGTCGACACTCTCCAATATCCACTCCTTCCCCACAGATGACCCGCACCGTGAAAAGAACGGCTGGACGGGTGACACGATGCTCTCCTCTGAGCAGATGCTCACAAACTTCGGTATGCGTGCATTTCTCACGAAATGGAGCCGTGATATGCGCATTTCTCAGCGTCCTGCAGGACAGATCCCCTGCGTAGTACCCTCCACAGGCTGGGGTTATTACGGACTCATGGGTCCCGACTGGTCAAGTGCGCTTCTCATGATCCCGTGGAATATTTACGTTTATAACGGTGACTATGAGATCCTTCGTCAAAACTATGAAGCGATCAAGAAAAACGTGGACTTCATGGAAACCATGACCGACGATTATACGCTCCGCTATGGCACCGGTGACTGGTGCGCGCCCTTTATCGGTCCTGCAATCGGCAAAAATATGGGTTCTTATAAATGCCCCGTAGAAGTGACGGATACCGCATTCTTCTATAATGCCGCGAAAAAGACAGCGCTCCTTGCTGAAATGTTCGGCGAAGAAGAGGACAGAGTGTATTACGGTGATCTTGCGGATACCATTCGCGGTGTTTTCCGTGAAAAATTCTTTGATAAAGAAGCCTTCTCTGTGAAGGGTGATTGTCAGACAGCGACAGCAACGATGCTTTATTTCGGTCTTTATGATGATGAAGCGGAAAGAGCGGGACTTCTGAAAAAGCTTCTTGATCAGATCAAGGAGAAAGATGATCACCTCGATTTCGGTGTGCTTGGCAATAAATTTGTTATGCATACGCTTGGCTCCATGGGCGAAGGTAACGTTGGTCACACGATGATCGCACAGCGTACGTTCCCCGGTGTCGGTGAATGGATCGCGCGCGGTGCCACTACCCTTTGGGAATGCTGGAACGGCGGCGGCTCGCATAACCACCATATGTTCTCTGATCTTTCCTCGTTCCTCTATAAGTATGTCGGCGGTATCTCTCCCGATGAAAAGGAACCCGGCTTTGTGCATACGATCTTGCGTCCTGCCGTGGATTGCGGTATGGAAAGCGCAAAAGCGGTTCATGAAAGTATGCATGGCGAAGTGCTTTGCGATTGGGCGAAAAAGGACGGAAAGCTGACACTTTCCATAAAAGTTCCGTTCGGCTGTCACGCAACGCTCCATTTGCCGAAAAAATACGCCGAAACACTCACCGAGGACGGCACGCCCATCTCTGCTGTCGGCAAGATCACAGATACCGAAAAGGATTGTGAAATTTTGCTTTCTTCGGGCGTGTATACGTTTGCGGAATGAAACAAACTTTTCTCTTTTTGAAAGAGAAAAGTTACAAAAGAGAAGCAAAAATTTTAAAGCATTTCGCCCGCGTTTTTTGCTTCTTTTTGCAACTTTTTTTCAAAAAGAAAAAGCACACCCTTTCTTTCAAAAAAGAGAAAAATATTTTATCTTTGTTTTAAAAAACAAAAAAGGAGAAATTATAACCCATGGCAAAAATTATCCATGCGGCAGATATCCATCTGGATGCACCGTTTTCCCTTTTTGACGTACAAAAAGCACAAGTGCGGAAAAATGAGCTTCGCGGTGCTTTCACCTCGATGATCCTCTACGCCAAAACGGAAAAAGCGGATATGGTTATTCTTTCGGGTGACCTTTTTGACAGCGGTTTTGTCACAAAAGAAACCATGTCCCTGATCATTTCACAGTTTGCGTCCTTTCCTGAATGTAAATTTGTGATCGTTCCGGGCAATCATGACTATAT
>JBGVIG010000287.1:0-3782 GCA_045122995.1 Eubacteriales bacterium
ACGACTACTGGTGGCAGACGATGGCGAAGCTTGAGGCTTTTGTCAAGGAAAATAAATATAAGACCATTCGCTTTTTGCACAACAACGCTTACGAGGTAGAGAATTTTATCCTCTGCGGCTCGCGTGGCTGGTATACCGATGATAAAAACGCACCCGTGCGCGGCGCGGACGCCAAAAAGATCGTAGCAAGAGAAGCGGCGCGTGTGGCGACGAGCCTTGACGCAGGTGTAAAATTGCGCGACGCGGCAAGAGAACGCGGCGAAGAAAAGGAGATTCTTGCGTTTTTGCATTTTCCGCCGATCTTCAAGGGATATATCTGTGATGAGATTATTTTGGAGCTTTATAAAAAAGGTGTGGAGCGATGCTATTTCGGGCATATCCACGGAAATTATGAAACCAAGCCCATGATCGAATATTCAGATATCGAATTTTATCTCATTTCTGCCGATTATCTGCTCTTTGAACCGAAGAAAATTGAGCCGAAAAGCAAAGATTTGCGTGAAAACGAATAATTTGTATCTAAAAAATGTGCGAAAAATATTGACTTTTTTTGCGTGTGATGGTATGATAAATATTGTGTATAAAAAATAAATTGTTGGTATGGAAACATACCCGACGGAGGAAAAAATGAAATTGTTAAATACTGCCGAAATCGGCGCAAACCAGAAAGAGCTTGAAATTTTCATTGATCATGAAACTTTCGAAGCAGAATGCGAAAAAGCATATAAGAAAAACGTTGCAAAATTCAGCATTCCCGGCTTCCGTAAGGGCAAAGCTCCCCGCAAAATGATCGAAAAAATGTACGGCACCGGCGCGTTCTATGAAGATGCGATCAACGCAATCCTTCCCACCGCTTACCCCGAAGCTGTCAAAGAAGCAGGTCTTGACGTTGTCAGCAACCCTGACATCGACATCAAGGCAATCGACGAAACCGGCGTTGTAATCACCGCAAAGGTTTTCGTTAAACCCGAAATCACCGTTACCGAATACAAAGGTCTTTCCGCAATCAAAGATGCTGTTGAAATCGCTGACGAAGCTGTTATGTCTGAGATCGACCGCGTTCGTGATCGTCAGGCTCGCGAAGTTGAGATCACAGACCGCGCTGCTGAAATGGGCGACACCGTAACCATCGACTTCGACGGCTACGTTGACGGCGTTGCTTTCGACGGCGGTAAATCCGAAAACTATGACCTTGTTCTCGGCTCCGGTTCTTTCATTCCTGGTTTTGAAGATCAGATCGTTGGCAAGAACATCGGTGAAAACTTCGACGTTCTCGTAACATTCCCCTCTGAATATCATGCAGAAAACCTCGCAAGCAAGGAAGCTACCTTCAAGTGCGCGCTTCACGCGATCAAACGCAAAGAACTCCCTGAACTCGATGACGAATTCGTAAAAGACGTTTCCGAATTTGATACCGTGGATGAATACAAAGCTTCCGTTAAGGCAAAACTCGAAGAGAATGCAGAAAAGACAGAAGACCGCAAGGTTGAAGATCAGCTTCTCGACGCTCTTTGCGAAAAGATCGAAGGCGAAATCCCCGAAGTTATGTACGAAAACGAAGCAGAAAACTGCGTTCGTGACTACGAAAACAGACTCCGTTACCAGGGCATGGACCTCGCTACTTTCATGAAGTATACCGGTCAGACTATCGAAACCCTCAAGACTCAGTTCCGTCCTCAGGCTGAAAAACAGGTTAAGACTCGCCTTGCTCTCGAATACATTGCAAAGGTTGAAAACCTCGAAGCTACTGAAGAAGATATCAACACCGAATATCAGAAGATCGCTGATGCTTACGGCATTGAAATCGACAAAGTAAAAGCAAGCATCGAAGCAGAAGCTATCGCAGCAGACGTGAAAGTCGGCAAAGCTGTTCTTCTCGTTCGCGACAATGCAGTTATCACTGTAAACGCAGCTGCAAAATAATTTAAAACAGACAACGCCGATTCGCAGACGACCTTCGCCTGCGAATTTGGTTATTATGGCGTATTTTCACGCCGCGGAAATCGCGGCAGAATGGAGTAATTTTATGGCACTTGTACCAACTGTTGTGGAACAGACGGGTAGAGGAGAACGCGCGTATGACATTTATTCGCGTTTGCTTTCCGACCGTGTGATTTTCCTTTCCGATGAAGTGAACGATGCGACAGCATCTCTCGTTGTGGCACAGCTTCTCTTCCTCGAATCTCAAGATCCCGATAAGGATATTTGTCTTTATATCAATAGCCCCGGTGGTTCCATCACCGCAGGCATGGCAATTTACGATACGATGAACTACATCAAATGCGACGTTTCCACCATCTGTATTGGCATGGCGGCAAGCATGGGCGCATTCCTTCTTGCAGCAGGCGCACCCGGCAAACGCTTGGCGCTTCCCAATAGTGAGATCATGATCCACCAGCCGCTCGGCGGTATGCAGGGTCAGGCAACGGATATCAAGATCCACGCAGATCGCATTATCCGTATCCGCCAGACACTCAATGAGATCTTGGCAAAACAGACGGGTAAAACCGTGGAAGAGATCGCAAGAGATACCGAACGCGATAACTTCCTCTCCGCCGAAGAAGCGAAAGCTTACGGCCTTATTGACAAGGTTATCGAAAAAAGAATTTGAGGTGAACCTTCGTGGCAGAAAATAACACACACGTGCATCGCTGTTCCTTTTGCGGAAGAAAAGAGAATCAGGTAACTTATCTCATTCCTTCTCAGAGCGGCGCATATATTTGCGACCAATGTATTTATGCTTGCACACAGCTTATTGAAGATTATGAAGCTTCGATGAACGAACCCGTGGAAGCAGATCTTTCCGAGCTGCCTCGCCCTAAGGAGATCAAAGCAACGCTTGATGAATATGTCATCGGTCAGGACGCGGCAAAGATCGCACTTTCCGTTGCCGTTTACAATCATTATAAACGTATCGCTTCCAAGCAAAAAGCCAAAGGCAAAAAGAAAGATGAGCTTGATGACGGTGTAGAGATTCAGAAGAGCAACGTGCTTCTTCTCGGCCCCACCGGTGTCGGCAAGACCTTCCTTGCGCAGACTTTGGCAAAAACACTCAAGGTTCCTTTTGCCATCGCGGACGCGACTACGCTTACAGAAGCCGGCTACGTGGGTGAAGACGTGGAAAACATTCTTCTTCGCCTCATTCAAGCGGCGGATTTTGACGTGAGCCTTGCAGAAAAAGGTATCATTTACATCGATGAGATCGACAAGATCTCTCGCAGAAGTGAAAACCGCTCCATTACCCGTGACGTTTCGGGTGAAGGTGTTCAGCAGGCACTTCTCAAAATCTTGGAAGGTACCGTTTCCAACGTTCCTCCGCAGGGAGGACGTAAGCACCCTGGACAGGAATTTATCCAGATCAATACGGAAAATATCCTCTTCATCTGCGGCGGTGCGTTTGACGGTCTGGAACAGATCATTGAGCAGAGAAACGGCAATTCCACCATCGGTTTCGGCGGCGAGATCAAGAAAAAAGCCGAAAAGGACGCAAGCGGCATCTACAAAAAGGTGGCGGCGCATGACATCGTGAAATATGGTCTGATCCCTGAGCTTGTCGGCAGACTTCCCGTGATCGTGGCTCTTGAAAATCTTGATGAAGCGGCGCTTGTCCGTATTCTCAGCGAACCGAAAAATGCGATCCTCAAGCAATATCAGAAACTTTTCGGTATTGACGGCATGGAACTGATCTTCACAGAAGAAGCGATCAAAAAGGTCGCGGCTCTTGCGATCGAACGCGGTACCGGTGCGCGCGGACTTCGTGCGATCATGGAAGAAGTAATGCT
>JBGVIG010000288.1:0-6173 GCA_045122995.1 Eubacteriales bacterium
AAAACGCACGGATCTTTTTGCCAAGGAAACGAAAGCCTCGTCCGATCAAACGGAAAAACTTCACGATCAGACGGAAAAGCTTTACGCTCAAGCGGAAAATGACGGTGAGCAAGCGCCAGATGACCGTCGTTTTGAGGATACCGCCGATGCGCAGACGCGTGATGAAGCTTACAAGATAGAGAAGCAGGAGCAGATAACAAACGACCGCGAGCGCGGTAGCGAAGACATAAACGATCCTGTCAAAAACGCTGTAAAGGTCATTCATGATCAGCATAAATCCTCCCACCGCGGCGATGGCAAGTCCCACATAGATCGCGGAGAATAGGTCAAAGGGAATCAGCTCAATAAAAGAACCTTGTGCTTTTTCGGCATAAGCGCGCTTGCCTGCTGTTGCGAGAAGATAAACGAAAAGCGGGCAAAAGAGAAGCGCCGAGAGCGCTAAGACCACGAAAAGCACGTAGCGCATATCATAAAGAAAGTTTGCGAAGCGGATATCTTGATAAAAGATATTTTCAGCATTTGGATCATTTACGGCATAGCCGACGAGGCGCACGCTTGGGTTGTAATCGACATAAATATAATCAGTATATTCACTATACTCCAAGATTTCGCGATTGGTTCTGGTGGAATAGGCAAGATTATTCTGCATGTAATATTCAAATTCAAAGTTTGTGTTTTTATAAAGTTCCGCGATGCGGTCGAAATCACCGTTATAAGTGTAATAGGCTTGCCGCACTTGATGCAGATTGTTATAGATAGGTGTTCGGTACGCATTGGTGATGCAGGTGTCACGTCTGGAATCATAGCAGCCGAGATTCACCGCTTCGAACGTGAGGAAAAGGCTTGCGAAGAAGAGAAGAACGAGTACCGCGGAAAGCACTACGGCGATGCCTTTTTTCGGTTTGGAATATTGTTTCATTTTATGTCCTTTCTATATACATAGGTGTCAGATCTTTTTCTCGATGCGGTAGCCTTGTCCCCAAATGGTCTTGAGGTAACGCGGCTCCGCGGGATTGATCTCAATCTTTTCACGCACACGGCGAATATGGACGGCGATGGTGCCTTCCGCACCGTAGGGGGAATTGTTCCAGATGCGGCGGTAGATCTCTTTGGGAGAAAAAACGGTGCCGGGATTTTGCAGGAGCAGCTTCAAAATTTCAAATTCCGTTGGCGTGAGCAGTACGGGATCGCCGTCCACATGGAGCGTTTTTTCGCGGCTGTCCAGCACGATGCCGCCGTGAACGATTTTGGAATCGTATTCTTTTGTGCCGCCGAGGGTGAGATAGCGACGAAGCTGGGAGCGCACACGCGCGATGACCTCTGACGGATTGAAGGGCTTTGTGATGTAATCGTCAGCACCGGCGTCAAGCCCTTCGATCTTGTCTTCGTCCTCACTTTTCGCCGTCAGCAAAATGACGGGAAGATTGCTTTCTTTTCGGATCATGCGCATGGCGGTGATACCGTCCACTTCGGGCATCATAATGTCCATGAGTACAAGATGGACCTCGTTTTCAGATAAAATATGTAAAGCTTCCTTGCCGCTGTAGGCTTCTTTGGTATCGTAGCCTGCTTCTGTCAAATAAATTTTCAGCGCGGAAACAATGTCTTTTTCATCGTCACAGATGAGAATGGTTGCCATTTTTTGATTTTCCTTTCTGCTTATTTCTTGACTACATTATACCGCAATATCACGAAAATGAAAAGGGGAGCGGGCATTAAGATTTCTTTAAGTTTTCGGCGAGATTTTCGCATGGTTTTGCACCAAAAAATGTTGACTTTACGGGCACAATGGTGTAAAATACTATCATCACAAAATCCATGATAAATATGATTCTCTAATATTGGTATTTTCATTGATAAAACGGAGATTTTTCTTATGAAGCATCATAACTTTGGTATTATCGGTTTCGGTGGCGAGGGCCTTTGGCACTACCGTAAACTGGAGGATCTGCAAAATATGACTCTCAAGGGCGTTTACGATACGTCTGAAAAGAGAAGAGCATTTGCTCGTGAAAAGGGGCTTTACGTCTACGGCTCTTCGGAAGCGATGTTTTGCGATAAGGACGTGGATATTGTTATCATTGCGACACCGAATGATTCTCATAAAAGTTTATCCATGCGCGCATTGCGTGCAGGAAAACACGTCATCTGCGAAAAACCTGCCACCCTGAATATCGAGGAGCTGAATGAGATCTTGGATACCGCAAAGGAATGTGACCGCACGTTCAGCGTTTATCAGAACCGCAGATGGGACGGCGATTTTCTCGCCGTGAAAAAGATCGTCGATGAAAATCGCATCGGGGACATCTATCGCATCGAATCGCGTGTGCATGGTTCACGCGGAATTCCTGCGGACTGGCGCAAAAACGCGGCGCAGGGCGGCGGTATGCTGCTGGACTGGGGCATGCATCTTTTTGATCAGGTGCTGATGTTAAAAGGAAAAACAAAGGTTTCCTACGTTTCGGCGACGCTCTCCTATGTGGGAGGCAATGAGGTGGACGATGGCTTTACGGCAAATCTCACCTTTGAAGATGGTGATGAGGTCGTGGTTGAGGTCGGCACTTGCAATTTTATTTCTTTGCCGCGCTGGTATCTTGTCGGTGAAAAGGGAACGGCGATCGTTCGCGCATGGAATACGGGTGCGGAGATCGTGACAGTATCGGAACACGCGACGGAAAG
This sequence comes from Eubacteriales bacterium, assembly GCA_045122995.1. Lineage (GTDB taxonomy): Bacteria > Bacillota > Clostridia > Oscillospirales > CAG-272 > QALR01. Next base: position 2,680 of record JBGVIG010000288.1, read on the forward strand.
AGAGATCGTGCCTGTGCGCACAGCGGCAGGCATCAGCAAGACGATGGCACCGCGTCCCCCGGAAACGGTACATAAAAAGGTGATGCCCGTGGTGGAGAGCGATGTGTGTGAATATTATCAGAATTTTGCAAAAAGCGCGGACGGATTTGATAATCTTTTCGTGCCCGTTTCCGATATCGTTCGTGTGACAAAACTGATCGATACCGTAAGACAAGCGGCACAAACGCACAGGACACTCCCCTTTGAATAAAAAATAATTGAAAAGAAATGCCGCCGAATGTGGACATTTTGCCATATTCGGCGTTTCTTTTTCAGAAAAAACATATGCCTATTGACATTTTTGTTTTAGCATGCTAAAATGTTATCACGAAATAAAATAAGGAGATTATTCCATTATGATATATGACGAAAGAACACCGAGAGGCGCTGAGCAAGCAGTTTTTGCTTTGCGCGGACTCTATCGGCAGTATGGATACACACAGTATAAAATGAGCAAATTCGAGGAATATGACCTCTACGTGCGTAATAAAGATTTTCTGGTCGGTGACGGTGTGATCACTTTTACCGATACGGACGGCAAGCTCATGGCGCTCAAGCCTGACGTGACACTTTCCATCATCAAAAATTCTAAAGATGACGTGCGCGGTATGCAGAAGGTTTACTATAACGAAAACGTTTACCGCATCTCGCGCAATACGCATACTTTCAAGGAGATCATGCAAACGGGGCTCGAATGTATCGGCGAGATCGACGTTTACGCGATGGCAGAAGTTGTGCTTCTTGCCCTTCGCAGCTTGGAAACGATCAGCCGCAGCTCTGTTCTTGATCTTTCCCATCTCGGCGTGCTTTCCGCATTGACGGAAGCGCTTGCTATTCCCGAAGAAGAAAAGAAAAATCTAATCTCATGCGTGGGTGAAAAAAATCTTCACGGCATTCGTGAGATCTGTCTTGCGCATGGCGTGGGTGAGGAAATGACGGAAAAACTGACGGCACTTGTTTCTGTTTACGGAAAACCGCGCGAGGTTCTCATGAAACTGAAAACGCTTTCGATTGAGGGTGCTGAAAGTGCCGTAGCAGAGCTGGAAGCGATCATTTCTGCTCTGGAAGCAGCGGGCGTTGCCAATCGTTTGCGCATTGATTTTTCCGTTGTCAACGATATGAATTATTACAGCGGTATCGTTTTCCGCGGTTTTGTAGAAGGGATCCCGGACGGTATCCTCTCCGGCGGCAGATATGATAAGCTCATGCAGAAGATGGGCAGACATGCAGGTGCTATTGGCTTTGCTGTTTATCTTGACATGCTGGCACTTCTCGACACAAGAAAAAAAGAATATGATGCGGACATCGTTTTGCTTTACGGCGATGACGCGGACGCCGGCGATGTACTTCGTGCGATGGCATTGCTTTCGGGCATGGGAAAAACGGTGTTGGCGGAAAAAGAAATTCCCGAAAATATTCGTTACCGCGAGCTTTTATCTTTCAGAAACGGAGGTCTTGAGATCCTTGAAAACCATGATTGATATTGCACTGCCCAAAGGCAGACTTGGCGAAAAGGTTTATGCTATGTTTGAAGAAGCCGGATTTGATTGTCCTGCGATCAAAGAAAATAACCGAAAGCTGATCTTCGAAAATGAAGAAAAAGGTCTTCGCTTTTTCTGGGTAAAGCCGTCGGACGTTGCGATCTATGTCGAAAGAGGCGCTGCCGACATCGGTATCGCAGGCAAAGATATCTTGCTTGAATATCGCCCCGAGGTTTATGAGCTTCTCGACATGAAGCTTGGCAAATGCCGCATGGCAGTGGCGGCAAAGAAAGATTTTTATGACGATACGGAAAAAACGCTCCGTGTTGCCACTAAATTTGTGAACATCGCAAAACAATACTACGCGGGAAAATGCCGCGACATTGATATCATCCACCTGAACGGATCCATTGAACTTGCGCCGATCCTTGGACTTTCTGACGTGATCGTCGATATCGTGGAAACGGGGAAAACGCTCTTAGAAAATGATCTGGAGCCGAAGGAAACCATCGTTCCCATCAGCGCAAGATTGATTGCCAATAAGGCAAGCTTCAAATTTAACGGCGAGCGCATCGAGGAGATCGTTGGTGCGATTGCAAAACTTGTTGACAAAAATTAAAAGAATGGTCGTGATTTTATGATAAAGATATTAAATAGCGAAACCGTAGCTCGTGATGAGATTTTTGCGCGCGTGACCCCCACCGTCAACGTAGAGGACATCGTTGCCGACATTATCAAAAATGTCAGAGAACGCGGTGACGCGGCACTTTTTGAATACTGTGAAAAATTTGACGGCGCGAAGCTTACCTCCCTCGAAGTGAGTAAAGAGGAGATCGCGGAAGCATTCGAGCTTGTGGAGCCCGAATTTATCCGCATTTTGGAAGATGCAGCGGCAAATATCCGCGATTTCCATGAAAAACAAGTGAGAAACAGCTTCATCATCAACGATAAAAAGGGCGTTGTGATGGGACAGAAAGTGATCCCGATCGAAAAAGCGGGACTTTACGTTCCCGGTGGTACCGCGGCTTATCCTTCCACCGTTTTGATGGATAGTATTCCTGCCAAGATCGCCGGTTGCCGTGAGATCGTCATGGTTACACCCCCTTCCAAGGACGGCAAAGTGAATCCTGCGATCCTTGCCGCGGCAAAGGTTGCCGGTGTTACCCGCATTTTTAAGCTTGGCGGCGCACAGGCAGTTGCCGCTCTTGCATACGGCACAGAAAGCGTTCCTGCGGTTCATAAGATCGTAGGGCCCGGCAATGCATTCGTTGCGGAAGCGAAAAAGCAAGTGTTCGGTAAGGTTTCCATTGATATGATCGCAGGTCCTTCCGAAATTCTTATCGTGGCTGACGATACTTGTGATCCTGCAGTGCTTGCTGCAGATCTTCTTTCTCAGGCAGAACATGATAAGCTTGCGAGCGCAGTTCTCGTAACAGATAGTGAAGCACTTGCCAAAAAGGTTTCCGAGGAGCTGGAACGTCAGATCCCGCTTCTCCCCAGAGAGGAGATCGCAAGAGAGTCCATCGACAGAAACGGCAAGATCATCATTACCAAAAATATTGACGAAGCGATCGAGATCTCTAACGAGATCGCGCCCGAGCATCTCGAGCTTTGCCTTGACAATCCCTTTGATTATCTCGATGCCATCACCCATGCCGGCTCAATCTTTATGGGAAAATATTGCCCCGAAGCGCTCGGCGACTACTTCGCAGGTCCCAACCACACGCTTCCCACCAGCGGTACGGCGAAATTTTCCAGTCCGCTTTCCGTTGATGATTTCGTTAAGAAAACACAGTATACATATTTTACCAAAGAAGCGCTCTCCGCTGTGGCGGACGACGTAGCTTTCTTTGCGGAAAAAGAAGGACTTTCCGCACACGCGAGAAGTGCCATCTCCCGCAAGAAATGAGGAGCTTATGAGCCGTTTTTTCTCCAGTACCCATAAAAATCTGAAAGCGTATACGCCCGGTGAAC
>JBGVIG010000289.1:0-6759 GCA_045122995.1 Eubacteriales bacterium
ATGATCTGCTGAATACTTTTAGCCATAAGAATTTCTCCTTTATAAAATATTCTTCATATATTTACATTATAACAATTTTCCTTCGATCGGTCAATATGCCGTTGAAATCTTTCCCCATTCATGTTATAATGATGCGTAACATAAAAAAAGAAAAGGAGGTGTCACATGAAAAAGAAGCTCACCATCGGTATTTTGGCACATGTTGATGCCGGAAAGACCACGCTTTCCGAAGCACTTCTCTATCAATGCGGAAAGATCCGCACACTGGGCCGTGTCGACCACAAAAATACTTATCTCGATACACATGCCGTGGAACGCGAACGCGGCATCACCGTTTTTTCCAAGCAAGCGCGTTTTTCCACCGCGCATTGTGATTTTATTCTTCTTGACACCCCCGGACACGTCGATTTCTCCGCGGAAACAGAGCGCACACTGGCGCTTCTCGATTACGCGATCCTTGTCGTCAGCGCGCCTGACGGCGTACAAAATCACACGCGCACACTTTGGCAGTTGCTCGCGTTTTATGAGATCCCTACCTTTATTTTCGTCAATAAAACGGATATTTCCATCAAGCTTTGCGAGGACGTGGAAAAAGAGCTGATGAAAACGCTTTCACCCTATTGCGTGGCATTTTACGAAAAAGGCACCACGGCAGAGCGCGATGAAAAGCTGGCACTTTGCCACGAAAGCTTGCTCGAAACGTTTCTTTCGGGCGAACCGATCGCTGATGAGGACATCGCAAGCCTTGTCAGCAAGCGAAGACTTTTCCCTTGTCTTTTCGGTTCAGCACTGCGAATGATCGGCATTGATTTCCTTTTGGATATGCTCGACCGTCTGACGCCGCCGCCCATTTATGATGAAAACGTCTTTGGCGCTAAGGTTTATAAGATCGCACACGTCGGCACGATGCGTCTGACTTATATGAAGATCACAGGCGGTACGCTCACCGCACGCGATGAGCTTTGTTATCTCTCTTGTGACGGCAAAAAACTGACGGAAAAAGCCAATCAGCTCCGCTTATATTCAGGCGATAAATTTGAGCAAGCAGAAAGCGTTTCGGCAGGCGAGATCGTTGCGGTCAGCGGTCTTTCGTCGACCTATGTCGGACAAGGCCTAGGTGCTGAAAGTGACACCTGCAAACCGATCCTCGAGCCGGTTCTTTCTTATCGGATCCATCTGCCGCCCGAATGTGATCCCGTCCTTTATTTTCCAAAGCTCAAGGAGCTGGAGGAAGAAGAGCCTTCTCTGCACCTTTTCTGGAACGATGAATTGCGTCAGATCGAAGCACGCCTTATGGGTGATATGCAGATCGACCTTTTGAAACGATTGATCGCAGAACGTTTCGCCGTTGCCTGTGAACTCGATATGGGAAAAATCCTATATAAAGAAAAGATCGCCGAAAAAACGATCGGCGTAGGACATTTTGAGCCGCTTCGTCATTATGCGGAGGTACAGCTCCTCATGGAGCCGCAACCCAAAGGGACAGGGCTTATTTTTGACACCGATCTCCCCGAAAACAGCCTGGACACCAACTGGCAAAGGCTGATTCTTTCCCACTTATATGAAAAAGCACATCGCGGCACATTGATCGGCGCGCTGTTAACAGACACCAAGATCACACTCGTCGCAGGAAAAGCGCATCTCAAGCATACCGAAGGCGGTGATTTCCGTGAGGCGACCTTGCGTGCCGTCCGTCATGGATTAATGAAAGCCGGTTGTGTGCTTTTGGAGCCTTATTATAAATTCCGCTTGGAAATTCCGAGTGCAAATGTTGGGCGCGCGATGGCAGATTTGCAAACGAGAGCTGCCGCATTTGAGATCGAAGCTGCCGACGGCGAGATGACCGTTTTGCAAGGCAGAGCACCCGTTTCCGAGCTACATGGCTACACCGCAGAGCTGATCTCCTACACACGCGGTGCTGGCAAACTTTCCTGCATCGCGGACGGCTATGAGCCTTGTCACAATGAAGCGGAGATCGTCAGCGCCATCGGCTACGATCCGGAAGCGGATCTGGAAAATACACCGCATTCCGTTTTTTGTGCGCATGGCGCCGGCTTTGTCGTGCCTTGGTATGAAGTGGACGACTATAAGCATCTCGATGCCGAAGCCGCCTTGCGCGATCCCGGCGAGATGATGATCCCCAAGGTTTCCGGTCTGGCTAAACGATATGAGCTGAGCGAGGAAGAAGTGGAAGCCATTATGATGCGTGAATTCGGCCCGATCCGCCGCAAACAATATAGCGAGCCGAAGATCATCGTGGCGGGCAACGGTGCCAAAAAGCCAAAGAAAAAAGCACCGCTTCCGCAAAAGCGCCTTCTGATCCTCGACGGCTATAACGTCATTCATTCCTGGGAAAATTTAAGCGCGATCGCGAAAGTCGATCTTGAGCAAGCGCGCAATACCCTTGCTGATATCCTGATCAATTATATCGCCTTTACAAAAACAGAGATTGTGCTGGTCTTTGATGCATATCGCGTAAAAGACGGCAAAGGCTCCGATCTCACCAAAGATGGTTTGCGTATGGTCTTCACCAAGCAAGATGAAACCGCTGACACTTACATCGAAAAAATGATGAGCGCGCTTGGTCCCAATTACAACATCGGCGTGGTGACAGGCGACAGACTTTTGCAATATTCCGCCGTTGGTTCGGGCATTTTACGCATGACCACGAAAGAATTTGAAGCAGAAGTGATGCGCGTGGGCAACGAGATCACGGATTTTGTGCATAAGCTCACGGAAAAACGATCATAAAAAACTACCGTAACGCTATTTACGGTAGTTTTTCTATCTTCACGTCCCAAAAGCCGAAGGTCATGCGGCGGAAAACTTTTTTATATGCTGTGACATCAAGGCTTTTTTCCGTGGAAAACACGCGAAACGTTCCGCCTATCTCCTCGATATCATAGCCCGTATCAAAGAAGCCGTTTTTCTCATAAAAACGCTTGCGGCACAAACGCTCCTCGTAATTTTCCGCATTTTCGTCCGGAGGTTCGATGTTGAGGATCACCGTCTTGCCCTTTTCTTTCATCTGTGAAAGGATCGCCGAGCCCACGCCTTGCCCACGCAAAGACTCGCAAACGGCAAAAAAGAGCACGAATAAGAGATCCCCTGAAGTGACGGTATATGCAAATCCGCAGAATTTGTCACCCTCAAAATATGCCGTACACACGACGCTCCTTTGCACGGTGAGAAACTGTAAAACCCAAAAAGGAAGTCGCTCTTCCTTGGGAAATGCCGCCCGATAAAGCACTTTCACCTTTTTTCCCGCGCGCTTATTTTTCCCTATATTCACCTCTTGAAAAAGCATCGTTATCTCCTTTGTCAAACACTTTGATCACCAACAGTATAGCATAAAAAATCATGACTTTCAATCGACGGAAAACAAAAACTATAGACAAAAGAAGAACGATGTGGTATGATAATGATATCGGTAATCTTTGATTGCTACCGCATCAAAAATAAAATTTCTCAAAAAATGTTGAATTTTCAACAGACAAATGGGAAATCTTGTGGTAGAATATATTCATTAAGATAAAAAAATCATGAAATTCATTTGGAGGAATCATCTATGTTTATTACAAACGACATCAAATACATCGGCGTTAACGACCACAAAGTAGACCTTTTTGAAGGTCAGTATATCGTACCGAACGGCATGGCATACAATTCTTACGTCATCATGGACGAAAAGATCGCTGTCATGGATACCGTTGATGCAAACTTTGGGGACGAATGGCTTGAAAACCTCAAAAACACATTGAATGGCAGAACGCCGGATTATCTTGTGATCCAGCACATGGAGCCTGACCATTCCGCAAACATCGCAAACTTCGTAAACGCATATCCTGAAGTGAAGATCGTTTCTTCTGCAAAAGCGTTTGTTATGATGAAAAACTTCTTCGGCACAGATTTTGCGGACAAGCAGATCGTTGTGGGCGAAGGCAGCACGCTTTCCCTCGGCACACACGAGCTTACCTTCGTTACAGCACCTATGGTGCATTGGCCGGAAGTAATCGTGACTTATGACAGCCACGATAAGGTCCTCTTCTCCGCAGATGGCTTTGGCAAATTCGGCGCTCTTGATGCAGACGAAGACTGGGCTTGCGAAGCAAGACGCTACTATATCGGTATCGTCGGCAAATATGGCGCACAGGTGCAGGCACTTCTCAAAAAAGCGGCAGGTCTTGACATTCAGATCGTTTGCCCGCTCCATGGCCCCATTCTCACAGAAAACCTCGGTTATTATCTCGATCTTTACAACACATGGTCGAGCTATAAGCCTGAAGAAGAAGGCATCGTGATCGCTTACACCTCCGTTTACGGCAACACCAAAAAAGCCGTTTTGAAATTGGAACAGATGCTGAAGGAGCGCGGCTGTGAAAAGGTTGTTGTTACCGACCTTGCCAGATGCGATATGGCAGAAGCTGTGGAAGATGCATTCCGTTACAGCAAGCTCGTTCTTGCCACCACCACCTATAACGGTGAGATCTTCCCCTTCATGCGTGAATTCATCAATCACCTCACCGAAAGAAACTACCAGAACAGAACCGTTGCTTTCATTGAAAACGGCAGCTGGGCTCCCATGGCAGCAAAGGTGATGAAGGGTATGTTTGAAAAGAGCAAAAATCTCACCTACACCGAAACCACCGTTAAGATCCTTTCCGCTTTGAGCGAAGCAAGCGAAAAACAGCTTGCGGATCTTGCGCGCGAGCTTTGCGAATGCAAAGAATGTGACTGCGAAAATGAATGTGAAGCAGCACCTGTGAGTGCGAAAAAATACGTTTGCAAGGTTTGCGGCTACGTTCACGAGGGTGAAATGCCCGATGATTTCCGTTGCCCGCTTTGCAGAGTCGGCAAAGAATTTTTCGTGGAAAAATAAATCATGCAAAGACTGCCCCGTCGTATTCCTCTTTGGGAATGCGATGGGGTAACCCACATCCGAAAGGAGAGTTTTTTATGAAAGTGATCATCATCGGCGGTGTCGCAGGCGGCGCCAGCGCGGCTGCAAGAATCCGCAGACTTGACGAAAAAGCAGAGATCCTTTTGCTGGAGAGAAGCGGTTTTATCTCTTATGCCAACTGCGGTCTGCCCTATTATATCGGCGGCACAATCCATGACGAAGATAACCTGACCTTGCAAACACCCGCAAGCTTCGGGCGGCGTTTTCGCGTCGATGTTCGTGTTCTGCACGAAGCGACAAAGATCGACACCACAGAAAAAACCGTGACGGTCAAAAATCTCGTGACCGGGGAAACCTATCAGGAAACATACGATAAATTGCTCCTTTCTCCCGGCGCAAAACCCGTCATTCCCTCGTTTGCGCCCATGGAAAGCGACAAAGTTTTCGCCCTTCGCACGGTGGAAGATGCTTTGCGTATCCGCGCTTATACCGAGCGGCAAGCGCCGAGGAGTGCTGTCATCATCGGTGGCGGCTTCATCGGGCTCGAAATGGCAGAAAACCTCGTGAACACGGGAATCTCCGTGACACTTTTGCAACGCGGTGAGCAGCTTTTCCCCGTCTTTGACGGAGATATGGCGTCCTTTCTGCACGCAAAATGCCGTGCGGCAGGCATCAAACTTCATCTGCGTGCAAATGTCACCGACATGCGCGCCGACAAAAGCGGTGTCACCGTCACGGCGGAACATATGGCACCAATGCACGCCGATATGGCGATCCTTGCGATCGGCGTCACCCCTGAAAACACGTTAGCGAAGGACGCAGGGCTTACTCTCGGTGAAAAAGGCGCGATCACCGTCAATGACAAGATGGAAACCTCAGCGCCCGACGTTTATGCTGTGGGCGATGCCGTGGAAATCTTACATACCGTAACCAAAAAACAAACCACGATCGCACTCGCAGGTCCTGCAAACAAAGAGGGGCGCATCGCCGCGGACAATATTTGCGGCAAAGAAAGCCACTACGTCGGCGCACAAGGCTCGTCCATTCTGAAGCTTTTCGATCTGACGATCGCCGCAACGGGCATCAATGAAAAAATGGCAAAAGCTCTTGGTCTATCTTATGAAAAAGTGATCCTTTCGCCGTCTTCTCATGCAAGCTATTATCCCGGTGCGAAAGTAATGACGATGAAAGTTCTCTATGAAAAAGGCACGAAAAAACTCCTCGGTGCGCAGATCATCGGCTATGAAGGCGTAGATAAGCGTATCGACGTTTTGGCAACGGCGATCTTCGCAAAACTCCCTGCAGACAGCCTAAAAGATCTCGATCTTGCTTATGCGCCACCCTATTCTTCCGCCAAAGATCCCGTCAATATGGCAGGATTTATCATAGATAACATCGAAAACGGCATCGTCAAGCAGTTTTATTATAAGGACATCACATCTCTTCGAAAACAAGAAGATGCGTTTCTTCTTGATACGCGAACGCCCATGGAATATCTGCGTGGACACGCAGAGGGTTTTGCAAACATTCCGCTGGACGAATTGCGTGATCGCCTTGCGGAGCTTCCGCGCGACAAAAAAATATATGTGATGTGCCAAAGCGGACTCCGAAGCTATCTTGCGACGAGAATTCTCATGCAAAACGGCTTTGATGCTTACAATTTCGCAGGCGGTTATCGCTTCTACGAAAGCGTGCAAACTGACAGTCTTGCCGCATGTCAAGCTTATCCATGCGGAATGGAACCTTAAAAGGAGGCATTTATGGAACTTGTACTTCTTACCGCGCTCGGCGTTGGCGGTGCGACCGTCATCGGCGCCGTGATCGGCTTTTTATTCAAAAAAATCTCCCACCGTTTTTCC
>JBGVIG010000290.1:0-3477 GCA_045122995.1 Eubacteriales bacterium
TTGCGGCGGTGTCGCACCTTGTGATCTTTGCGCTTTGGTTGAATGATTTTTTGGAAAAAGGGACTCTGACGGAAACCGATGCCGCATGGATTGCGAAAAATTATTCCAAGGAGATCGAATACAACGAAGAAAATTTGGAGAAGCTTTTTTGTTTCTTTTATGAAAGCGGTGTCTTCGGCACGGAAAATTTGAAGCGGTTTTTCAATGAAAACGGATAACCAGAAAACCTCTCGCGAAGAGAGGTTTTTTAACGCTTGGTATGACGCAGGTTAGGTGTTACCAACCTGCGCTTGTCTTTTCTCCATGCGTTTCCAGTTGAAAAATCCGTAAACATCATTAAAAAAGAACATGACAAAGCAAAAGATCATGGGAAGCGCGGAAATATCCTGAATGGCGGCGAGGATCCAAAGCACGATCAAAACGATGTCGTTTGCTGCATAAGCGAGTGCGTAATAGGGGCTTCGCATGAACGTGAGATAAGACGCGAGAAAGCTTGTTGTCACGGAAAGTGTGCTGATGAGAAGGCGTGCCGTATGGAAAGCGCGAAGAATAAAATAAAATCCTGCAGTTGTCAAGAGCGCGAAAAGACACATGATGAGAATGTTTTTCCTGCTCATATGTCCCACTTCTACCTCCTTGGATTTTTGAAAAGGGTGACGCAGCCATGAAATGATGCTCATGATGGCGATCGGCGCTGTCATGCCGAGATAGGTGATCATTTCTCCGTAATAATGACAATAAAATGAAATGATCCCATAAAAAACGGCGAAAATAACGGTCAGTATTTGTCCCAGTACATAACCCTTAGCAACAAAAATGAGGGCAGTTACGCCGACCAGGGACGCGATCAGCGTCATATAATCTTTGGCGGCACCCAAAAGATAGGAAGCGGAAACTACTACAACGCTCAGCGCCCAGAGCCCGATCTCAAAATGTGTCAGTGTTCGGAATGGATTTTTAATCTTTCTCATAAAAGCTCCTTAAAATAAAATAAGCACCCGCGGCATATCTTCTAAGACCTAACGATATGCAACGAATGCGTAAACTGCATTTGGATCACCCGGTGGCGATCCGAATATTTTTTGTTTATGATATCATAAGAAAAATAAAAAGTCAACGGTTTTCGATGTATAAAATATTGATTTTTTCATTTCTCTTTGCTATAATAAAAACGAAGTTACATAAAAGGAGGAACCAAACGTGGAATCTTTTTACATCATTTATGCTGCAGCGATCGTTATCATGTCCGTTATCGCGTTTGTGCTTTATTTTGCCGATAAGGTAAAAGCAAAAAAAGGTGCTTGGCGCATCAAAGAAGCGGTGCTTCTCGGTTGCGGCTTTTGTTTCGGTGCTATCGGCGCGCTTCTCGGTATGCAGGTTTTCCGTCACAAGACAAAGCATTGGTATTTCTGGGCAATTAACCTTTTGGGCCTTGCTTGGCAGATCGCTTTGCCCCTTGTTGTTGCGTTCGTTCTTTAAGCTTGGCCGCTTCGATCGGAACGGTTTTTATACCGTTCCGTTTTCCTTTGCTTATTTCTGAAAAATCAGAGATAAATATATATTTTTGAGGTGATTTCTCTATGAAAAACAAAACAAAAAGCATGATTTTTTCAGCGCTTTTTGCAGCTCTTGTCTGTGTGTCTACGCTGATGCTGCAGATTCCTTTGCCGGTTGGCGGTTTTGTTCATTTGGGTGACGGTGTCACAATCCTTTGCGGTTGGTTGCTTGGACCTATCTGGGGGGGACTTGCGGCGGCTGTCGGTGGTATGCTTGCGGATCTTTTCAGCGGATTTGCCATTTATGCGCCGGCAACTTTTTTGATCAAGGGCGGCATGGCAGTGCTTGCATATGTTTTATATCGCAGCTTCAGAAAATATCACTATGCGGCATTGATCGTGGGAAGTGTTTTGGCTGAAATTTTGATGGTGCTTGGCTATTTTGTTTATGAAGCCACCGTTTGCGGTTATGGATTTGGTGCTTTGGCAAATCTTTTCGGAAATGGATTGCAGGGTGTATTTGGTGTGGTTTCGGGTGTGATCTTGCTTGAAGTTTTGCGCCACACGAAGCTTGCACAAAAAATGGGTATCAAGAAAGGAATTTTTGAAAATGATAGAAACAATTAAAAAAGAAGCGGCAACTGCCGCAAAAGAAATTTGCGAAGTCGCAAAGCTTGAAAAAGGTGATATTGTTGTCATCGGTTGTTCTTCCAGTGAGGTTGGTGGCAGTAAGATCGGTAGTGACTCCAGTCCTGAAGTGGCAAATGCCATTTATGCAGGTCTTTCTTCCGTTTTTGATGAAAAAGGTATTTATATTGCGGCACAGTGTTGTGAACATCTCAATCGCGCAATTATCATTGAAAAGGAAGCTGTTCCTTTTGCAGAGATCGTAAATGTTGTTCCTCAGCCGAAGGCGGGCGGTTCTTTTGCAACCGCAGCGTATAAGAATTTCAAGCACCCTGTTGCTGTGGAGGATATCAAAGCAGACGCAGGTCTTGACATCGGCGGTACATTGATCGGTATGCATCTCAAAAAGGTTGCAGTGCCTGTTCGTCTTTCCTTGAATCACATCGGGGAAGCGATCCTTCTTGCTGCACGCACCCGTCCGAAATGCATCGGCGGTATCCGTGCGCATTATGATGACAATTTGATGTGACCTATAAACCATACGAAAAAAGACGAGATCAAAACGATCTCGTCTTTTGTTTTTTATGCAGTGGGCTCGTCTGCGCCGAAGAGCGTTTCTTCTACAGCTGCGCACAGATAATGATAAACGGGCAGATGATATTCCTGAACCTTAAAGGTTTCGGTTTCGGGAACACGAATGGTGCAATCGGCAATCATGGAAAGCCTGCTTTCTCTTGCGCCGGTCAGTCCGAGTGTTTTGATGCCGAGTGCTTTTGCGGCTTTCATGGCGTTGACTACATTTTTAGAGTTGCCCGAGGTTGAAATGCCGATGAGCATATCGTTTTCTTTTGCGTAACCGAAAACGAGCTGTGCATACACATAATCTGCGTCCACGTCATTGGCATAGGCGGTGAAAAGTGCGTTTGCCGCATCAAGTGCAATGGCAGGGATGCCTCTTTGCAATTTCTTTGCAAAATCTTCAGCTTCTTCGCCGAGTGCATTTTCAAATTTTGTGCGGATTTCAGCGGTCATGGGACGTTTCAAAAGAAAACCTTTCATGAGTTCTCCCACGATGTGGTTGGCGTCGGAGGCGGAGCCGCCGTTGCCGCAAGTGAGGATCTTGCCGCCTGCATAGTAAGTATCGAGCATCATTTTTTCTGCTGTCAAAATGTCATTTTCAAGAGGTGCAAGCGCGGGATAGCGCTCAAAAAGTTCGGTAAGTTTTGCGTTCATGGGAATGATTCCTTTCGATTTTTTTATGACTATATGTATTTTTTATTTCAATGCGGATCTTGTGCGCATTCCTTCGCTTGCCACAGAAAGTGCGGCATAATCACCGATATCATCAGCAAGC
>JBGVIG010000291.1:0-2144 GCA_045122995.1 Eubacteriales bacterium
AGGCTTATGCGGTCGCAAACAACAGCGCTTACGAATCTGTGAAGATCTCCGCTGTCAACAATGACTTTGTGACAACACTTCTTTTCAATGTTGGCCCCTATGGTGCTTTCAAAGAGGGTAGCTTCGAAGGATATTCTTATGAGATCCGCAAAGCGATCTCCCTTTGCATCGACCAAGGCGTGCTCATCGACGAAGTGCTTCACGGCATGGGTGTCAAGGTTGGTGACTGCCTTGTGCAGGATTACTATGATAACGCCTACGTTGATGAAAATGGTAACTACGTTTATCACGAAACCAACGTAGATGCGGCAAATGCGCTTCTTGATACAACGCCCTATAAAATGGACGAAACAGGCAGTCGTGGCATTAACCTTACTGTTTTTGCGACACCTGACAACGAAGTGACGGTTAAAGCGCTTGCAACACAGCTTGCGAAGATCGGTATCACACTCGGTTATGATCAAGCGACCTCTACTTATGCTGATGATATCAAGCAAAATAATCATGCAGATTTTGATATGATCATCAATTCCGTTACTTTTACAGCGGATAAACTCCTTATGTATAGTGCAAGATACAGCGTTTATCCCGGCGGTGACAGCGTTCGTCTTTTCAACTACTCCGGTATCGTGGACGAAACCTTGATCGAAATGATCAAGGAAATGGAAGTAACGGCTGATACCAAAGAACAATATGCAAAATGCCGTGAGGTACAGACGTATATTGCGGATCTTGCGATCGAGATTCCTCTCTTTGCGGAAAACACCATTACATTCTATACGGCCAGCCGTTATGACGGTTGGGTGGAAGTGGAAGGCTCTTCCGTTTGGAACAGCTATTCCATTCGTTATCTCAAAAAGATTCAGTAACGTTATTCATCGGGGGAATGAATTATGAAAGGTTATTATCTGAAAAAGATATTCAGCTCGCTTTTCGTGCTGTTTATCATTATATCGCTGAATTTCTTTCTTCCGAGAATGATCTTCAGCGATCCCGCACAGCCGTACTATGCAGGTGTTCCTGAAGACGCTTTGGCGCTTCGTGAACAGATCCGTGAGGAGCACGGCTTCAACGATTCACTGTTTGTTCAGTATTGCCGTTATCTCGGGCGTGTATTCACGCTCGATTTCGGCGAATCGCATTATTATAAGGAATCCGTTTGGTCGGTTATGTTCAGCCGAATCCCGTGGTCAATGGTGCTGACGGTATCTTCCATGCTGCTTTCCGTTACCTTTGGTATTATTTTTGGTGCGATTGCAGGTAAAAAGCGCGATCATGCGGCAGACAAGGTGCTTCTTAGTCTTTCGGGCATTACAACGGCGATCCCGTCATTTTGGCTCGCGCTTGTATCTGTGATGCTTTTCGCGTTTACATATCGTATCTTCCCGTATCGTGGTGCAATGACGGCAGGTTATACATTGACGATGAGTGGCATGCTTTTTCTCATTGTGTTTGCCGTGGGCATTGTGCTTTCGATCATTCTTCGTCTTGTGACGAAGAAATCCCTTTGTATTTTTATCGGTATCCCTGCTTCTTTGACAGCGGCGCTCTTTGCATCGATCCCGCTTGCGGATATTTTGGACGTTGCTTATCATGCAGCGCTTCCTGTAATGATCTCCGTTTTTTCGGGTGTGATCTCTTATGCACTCCTTGTCAGAAACAGTATGATCGCCGTTACAAACGAGGATTATATTTTGACGGCGCGCGCCAAAGGCTTGCCGCCGCGTGTTGTGCTTTATAAGCACACCTTCCGCAATGCGCTTTTGCCGCTGATCACCAACATTGGTATGTCCATGTCGGGATTGATGGGCGGTAGTGTGCTGATGGAAAAAATCTTTTCTTGGCCCGGTATGGGTCAGCTTCTCCTTGATGCCTGCAACAACGGCGACTACCTGCTTTCGCAGGCGATCCTGCTTCTTTTTGCTGTGATCACCGTTGTTTGCAATTTTATCACAGATTTGGTATACCACAAATTCGATCCCAGAGTAAAAGAGGTTTAAACGATGAAAAATTTGAAAATGAACATTTTTTCTGCGGCTCGAAGTGTGGGAAAATTCCTTCTCAAGGTGATCAAAAATCCGAAGGGCAGACTTGGCCTTATTCTCGTTGGCATCGTGGTGCTTGCGGCGATATTCGCACCATAT
>JBGVIG010000292.1:0-1909 GCA_045122995.1 Eubacteriales bacterium
ATATTTCCTCTGTGATACCGCAAAAAAATATAAGTGACTTGATCTGCACTGCAAGAAAGCTCATCGTCATTGACCGCGCTGATCTTCCCGATGCCATCGTTCCCGAAGATGAAGATGATTTCCCCGATGAAGCAAGTGATATTGCTGAAGAATACGGATATGTCAATATTGGAATCCGCTCTCAACGCGATGCACAATTCATCTTGTCCTGCACACCGTTTTTCTCATTCCCGATCACTGTGACAGGTGACAAAGATGCGATCGCTTATCTTCGCCGTCATTATACAGGCAAGCTGATTGTTATTTAAGATAATTATGTATCTCTTCGTTTTTCCCTGTACAAATAAGATAGATATAAACGCCGTCGCAAAAAACGATGGCGTTTTCTTTCTTGGAAGCACGAAGCTTACAAAGCGCTTCCACCTCATTTCGATAAGAAAGATCGAAAAGCTTTAGCACTACAATCTCCTCATCAGAAAATCGACGTGAAAAATACGCTGCCGCGGATTCCACTTCTGCAAGAGAGGAAATATCCTTTCCATAAAAAAACATTCTTTCCGTCATAGCGTCAGAAAGGATATATTCTGCGTCCTCACGGGTGGAATACAATACACCGTCGCCGATCGAAAAAGCCTCAAGCACACGCTCCAGCTTCTCCTGCGCATCGGCATCTTCTTCCGAAAACGCGGCGCAAGAAGAGAAAATTAAAACGAAAATCAACAAAACAGCAAGTCCCGTTTTTTTTAATTTGCCAAACAAAAAATCACGCCCTTTCTCCTCTATGTTTATGAGAATGAGCGTGATTTTATTTTAATAATTTTCGAATTTTCTCCCGATATTTTCGGATATACAAAAAAGATAAGCGATGATACAGAATATCACAAACGATATATACGGCATTTGCGGCGGTCCAATAGATCACCAAAATAAGCATCGGTGAGATGCCATAAGCGTTTTCAGTCGAAAAGCCGATCAGCTCAGCACCAAGAAAACTCAAAGCACCGAAAAGAACGTTATAAAGCAATAGCTTCATCACCCATGACAATATTTTACCAAGGCGTTTTTCAAACCAAAATTTCGTCATCGGAACGTATCCAAACAAAGCAACGAAAAAGAGCGCCGCTGATTTATTTGGCAAAAGCAAAAAACCGAGGAGCGAAATCAACGCATAGACAGCACCCGCATAAGCATAGCCAAGCTCCAATACCGCAAAAAGCACGAGAACGGAAGCCAGCACTGCCGCCGACATATCCAAAACGTCGAGCACCGAGCCAAGATACAAAATGACAACGCCCAATGCCGAGCACATAGAAGAAAGAACAAGTTTTTTTGTTTTTTTCATTTTTTAACAGCAAGGAACAAGATCGCCGCCGCAACATTCACAGCAACAGTCTGCAAGCACAAGTCCACTGCAAACATTACAAAGGACATCTTCATCGCTTGCGGCGCGTCTGGTCGTTGAGGTATAATTTCGGATATTTTCCGCCGCGGCGCGGTATTCTTCATTCATCGGCTCCATGCGGCAAGCCGCATCAAAATGCTTGGAAGCTTCAAAATACCAGCCTCTCGCCGCAAAAACCAAGCCCTTGAGATAATACCACTCCGCATTTCTCTCTCCCGCGGGAACGGAATTAAGACGGATATCGGCTTCATAATAATTTCTCGCGGTGATGCAAGAACGAATATCATAGAAGTTACTGCTTCCCTGATAAGAACCGCCCGAACCTTGTCCATTTGCGGATTCGGAAGCATTCTTTCGCATCTTCTGAATGGTTTCATAAGCTTCGTTGATTTCCTTCATTTTTTCGCCGGCGAGGTCAGAAAGAGGCGTATTCGCATAGTTATCGGGGTGATATTTGCGTGCAAGCTCACGGTACGCTTTTTTCACTTCATCGTCCGTGGCATCTCG
>JBGVIG010000293.1:0-2413 GCA_045122995.1 Eubacteriales bacterium
AGGAAAGAACCGAACGCAGAAGATTGTCATTCATTACCGCTTCATCGGCACGATTGATCTCCCCGATGCTCACGTCAGACAGCATAGGCTTGATACCCGTCAAGGTGTGGCAGTCAGCTATCAAGTGGCAGCATCTTAAAACAAAAAAGGAGCAGGAAATCCTGCTCCAAAAGCTAAATATTCATAGACAAAAAAATCGAGTGTTCTCACTTTCGCTCTGAACACTCGATATGGTCGGAGTGACAGGACTCGAACCTGCGGCATTCTGCTCCCAAAGCAGACGCGCTACCAACTGCGCCACACCCCGTAATGTTACTATTATACATAATAAAATCTGTTTTGTCAATGCTAAATTTTTCAAAAAGCAATAAAAAACCGAAGCTTTATAAAGCTTCGGTTTTTTTGCGTCTTATTTAATGATACGGATACTGGTGATGACAGGTTGATTTTGAGCAGAAACAGCACCATTGTAGCCAGAAGGCGTATTGGCACAAATCGCATCAACAACTTCTATACCCGACGTAACCCAACCGAAAGCGGCATAGTCCCCGTCAAGACCATCATTATCATTGTGCATGATAAAGAACTGAGATGTTGCGGAGTTCATTGCCATTTCAGCGGTAATGCCATAATAGGGATTTTCACCCATTCTTGCCATGGAGATGACACCTCTGACATGTTTGATGGGGTTATTAACACCGTTTGCAGAAAATTCACCTTTGATAGATTTGCCGGAACCGCCGCTACCATTGCCGTTAGGATCGCCGCCTTGGATCATAAAACCACTCATGATGCGATGGAAAGTAAGCCCGTCATAAAAACCGTCTTCCACAAGACCAATAAAGTTTTTAACGGTTTTGGGTGCTATGGTTTCATCAAGCGTAAGTGCGATCACACCATAATTTTCGACAGTGATCTCTACGCTATGAAGCTTGTGGCCGGTGGTATCCATGTTATAAGGATTTACCATGGAAGTTGGAATATTTTTTCCGCATGAGCAAAGCAGAAAGGCGGAAAAAGCGAGAAAGAGAAGAAGGGTGATAACTTTTTTCATAATCAAAGCCTTTCGTGAATTTTAACCTCTTGTAATTTTGATACGCATTTCAGCGCCCGGCTCGTCAAGCACTTCCACGGTGAGCTTCCAATCGGGAGATACACCTTCGGGGAATTGATTCAAGCTATAAGAGAGCGATGCCGCACCGCAATAGAGAGAAGAATCATAGATTGCGGTTTTGGGATCTTCCGATTTATAGAAGAAAGGATCCACAGCAACATCTTTTTCCAAATGGAAGCAAGGTCCGTATTTGACGAAATCGCCGTTTTCATCGGTGATTTCTTCAAACATATTACGAACACGTACAGCGTTACCGAGATCATGACGTTTTCCTTCAGGAAGATTGGAGGAAACACACTGCGCTTTGAGGAACCATTCATCATTTACATTTTCGTCGATATGCCAGAAGAGGATACCACCTTTCGATTCACCGGGGGTAAGGGCAGCTTCAAATCCTTCTTTCAAGCGAACTTCTGCAAGAATATATTCCTTGGGATTTGCGGTCGGAATACGAAGCACGTCATATTTGCCAGAGCAAGTGGAATGAAGTGTATAGATGCCGTCTTCTTCAGCGATTCTCTCGTTTGCAAAACCGAGATAAATGCGCTGGTAAGGGTCAATGTAGCTCGGCATTTTGCCGTTTTCCATCTTATTGCCATGGGACATCAAAGAAAAATTACGCGGGATCGGCCAGCCAAAAACTCTTTCTGTGGGCGGCGTAAAACGGGGATACATATCCTGTGCGCCGATGTTGTGTGCGAGCTCATGCGCGGGGGTGCCGATCGTCATGGGACCTGCGGAAGTATATTCACCCATATTGGAGATCTTAACGATCTTGACGCCGCCGCTCATGTTGGCGTCGGTCATTTGGCTTGTGCCGTGAACCATGAATCTGTGGCTCGGCATTGGAGCATTTTCTTCACGAACTGTGGAATATTCCAAGTCGGGCTTTGTGGAAGCATTATCAAAGCCTGCGTTGAGAATTACGATTGCAAGCTCATCGGGGGTTACAATACCGTCGCCGTTGGTATCATATTTTGCAAAATCCACATAAGGATCACAAGCTTCAACGATCGTCTTGATCGCTTGTCTTGCTGCTTTCTGGTTATCATAGCCTTCCAGATTGCGAAGGGCAGCAGGGTGCGGCATAGGAACGGTGATCTCCAAAATGCCCTCATGTGCATTTTCTTTTTGCGGATGATCAATGTGTACGGGATAGAACCAGAATTTTCCCATGGTCATTTCTTTATAGAAATTGAGCAGGGAATAGCCTTCCTCCGCGAAGAAGGTTTCATAGCAATCGTCGGCGGTGGTCATTGCCCACTGTTCGCCATAGATAGGCGACGTTTTGTCGGTGAC
>JBGVIG010000294.1:0-1852 GCA_045122995.1 Eubacteriales bacterium
ATGCCAAAAGGCGCGCCAAGTGCTTTTGCCGCATCGTTTGCCACAAGCTGACCAACGCTTGTGATTTTGTAAGCAGTTTTTTTAATGATGTCCGCAAGCTCTCCAAACGAGCAATTTCCTGCGCGCTTGATCGCCGCCGCAACAACGCCGGGTCCCGATACGCCGACGTTGATCACACATTCGGGTTCACCGATACCGTGAAAAGCGCCTGCCATAAAAGGATTATCTTCGGGTGCATTTGCAAAAACAACGAACTTTGCGCAACCGATGGAATTCTTATCTCTTGTCAAATAAGCAAGCTCTTTGATCGCTTTGCCTGCCATATAGATTGCGTCCATATTGATGCCGGCTTTTGTAGAAGCAACATTCAAAGAAGAACAAAGGAAATCCGTTTCTGTCAATGCTTGCGGAATCGATGAGATCAAAGCTTCACTTCCTTTGGACATACCCTTCTGCACAAGCGCAGAATAGCCGCCGATGAAGTTGATGCCAAGTTCCTTTGCGGCACGGTCAAGCGTTTTCGCGATCTTCACGTAATCATCACTCGATGCTTTGCCGCCAATCAGGGCCACAGGGGTTACGGAAACGCGTTTATTTACGATCGGAATCCCGTATTTTTTGCCGATATCATCGCCTGCTTTGACGATATTTTCCGCCTTGCTCGTAATTTTATCATAAATATTATCACAAAGTCTGCCGATATCATCAGAAACACAATCATAAAGAGAGATCCCCATTGTGATGGTACGCACGTCCAGATTTTCGTGACGGATCATATTGATGGTTTCGAGAATATCATTTCTTGTTACAATGGACATGGGGTTTCACCTCTGTTTTTTATATTTTGTGCATAGAATTAAAAATATCTTCATGCATCGTGTGGATCTGAAGACCGTTTTCTTTGCCAACCGCTGCCATATAATCCACAAAATCACCAAACGGCATCGTAAGTGCGCTCACTTCCGCAATCATGATCATTGCGAAATAATCGTCAAGAACCGTCTGAGAAATATCCATGATGTTGGCGCCGCATTCCGCGCATTTTACGCTTACCTTCGCAACGATCCCAACACTATCTTTTCCTGTTACAGAAATAACTGCTTTCATCAATTTATACCTCCAAAAATAGCGTTCGTTATTGATTGAAACAAAAATGTTGCCGCCATAGCGGCAACCTGAATTTATGTTTTCATTATTATAGCATGTCTTCTTCCATTCGTCAATAAATCATTTATAAATAATTAAAGAAAGGAGAATGATCTGAAAAACATTCTCCTTTTTGAAATCAATAAATTCTTATGTTATCTGCAAAAACGATCAGCGGTGCCGTTGCCCACGGGTGGAAAAGACTGCAATTTGTTTTTTGATCCTTGCCCCATGCTTCAAAAGTAGTCGTCGCCCCTTCGGAAAGCATCAAAAGCCAAGCGTCCTCGGCAGTTGCCAGTTTTTCCGCAATATCGCGTCTGCCGTGCGTGATCAATGCGGCAAGCGTGAAATACGCCATATAAACACCCATACTGCGAAGACCTTTTGCTTCAATCATTGTAATAATACGTTCACAGAGCGCTTGATCTTCTGTACCAATATCAAAAAGAAGAGGCAACAGATTGGAATGTACTGCAGAATGTGTTTTTTGTGCGGAATCACAGAAAAGACCGGTTTCTTCCGAATAAAACGTTTGGAAGAAAGCTTTTTTCGTCATTTCCGTTCTGCCTGTTTTCTCAAGTCCCAAGTGTTCACGCAGTTCGTCCATCGCAGAAAGGAATCCACACCAGAACGCATTGATGACGTTGTGAAGTCCTTTGCCAATGGGAATCGTGATCGGGAAATCATAGCCATCGCGAAGATTGTG
>JBGVIG010000295.1:0-5060 GCA_045122995.1 Eubacteriales bacterium
TGATTTATCTTTTGTAAAGACTGATAATCAGTATTTTGCTTTGGTTCTTGGGTTTACAGATGGTACTTCTACTGGTTATCAAAAAGGAGCTGTTTCATTTGCACTTGGTATGTTCTCTCCTTACGTTTCAACGGGTCTTACTGATGAAGAAAAGACGTTGCTTCAGATGATCATGCTTGGTGTTGATAATGCAAATTATAAACTTGATGAAATGCAAGCAGAACAGTCAAGTTATTATGATGATATGATCACTCCCAACGAAACGAATCAAGTTGCAGCTGAATCAATGTCTGAAGCGCTTGAAAGTGGTAAAGTAATTGTGGACGAGTACAGTTCGATCAATGATTCTTTGGAAAAACCAAACGTCGATCAGCTCTTACCGGACTATGATAGAGTGGTTGACGGTTATGTAGATACTACTATTTTTGATGTTTTCTCTACGTTATATGAATCCGGGTATATTATGTTTATGATATTGATTACGGTTTTTTTCGGTGTAATGAGCTATGCGCTCTTTGGAAAGAAGGCGTAGTATATGATACAAGATATTCTTAATTTTTTAAAAGAGATAGGCAACTATTTTGTTGCGCTATGGGAGTTTGTTGTTGGGCTTATTCAAGATACGTTGTATGTCTTAAAGCTGCTGACTTCACTTCCTTTAGGTATTGAAAAGATAGAGATCTTTTTCGCATGGTTGCCGCCTTCGGTGGTTGTTTTTCTCTTTGGTATGCTTTGTGTCGCGATTATATTTAAGATACTTGGGAGGGAAGGCTAATGGTAGATTATTGTATCACAATGTTCAAGTCTATTTTTATAAACGTTCTTCAATGGTTTGATACCATGATGATGGATACCGGGTGGATCGTTTGGATCGGGACTGTATTTCTTATGATTGTAGGCTATCGCTTTATTATCCGTCCTTTGTTTGGTGTCTTTTCTTTGTCAATGATTGGTTCCGGTAGTTCGGATAGTAATAAAAATTTTCAACGAAATAATAAAAAGAGAGATGATTGATTTTGCAGTATATATTTTATCTTTTTGCCGTTGTTATGCTCGGTTTAATTTACATTCGTTTAGGCGAGCTCAAGAGGAAGTGAAATTATGCTTGATTTTTTGAATCAGTATTTGAATTTATATGTTTCTTTCTTTTCTTCGGAGTATTTTACTATATTTGGCTATGCAGTTTTTTGTCTTGCGATGCTTACTTTTTTAATAAAGGCGGTGTATTATCTTGTACGATTTGATTGAGGCTTTAATTGATCATACTTGGCAATCTAATTACACATCTGATCAGCAATATATTTATTATATTTCTGGTGCTTGTATTCTATTACTTTCGGTCGTATTTATAGATCTTGTTTATAGGTTTATATCTTCGATATTTAAATTTTAAGGAAGGAGTCAAATTATATGCTTCAAAACGTTACTGAGGGTCTTACTACCGTCATTGATTGGTGTGCTACATTAATTGATGCTTTGTTCGGAACTGCCGGCACTGATGGTGGAGTTTCCGGAGCTCTTACTACTCTCGCACCTTTGGTTGCAGTTGGTATTGCAGCATCTGCGCTTTTCCTTGGTGTCAAGGTTATCAAATCTCTTGTTTGGGGTATGTAAAGGAGGATTTTATGCTTACTCAAGTTACGTCTGGTCTTTCTACAGTTATTTCTTGGTGCGCAACTTTGATCAATTCTTTGTTTGGTACAGATGGCGATCTCGATGAGCTTGCACCTTTGGTTGCTATCGGTATTGCAGCATCTGCGCTTTTCCTCGGCGTCAAAGTTATCAAGTCTTTGGTCTGGGGTATGTAATACCTAAAAAGCACCGCCTGCGGATTTATCCGCATGCGGTGCCTTTTCAAAGAAAGTTGGTGTGAGATGGTTACTTTAGTTTTTGGTTTGCCTGGTGCCGGCAAGACTACTTTGATGGCTTCTAACGTTGTTCGTCACCTCAAGAAGAAACGTTATAAGCATGTTTATGGTAACGTTCGTATGGCTATACCGGGATATACATATATTGATAATGATTGTATCGGCAAGTATGATATATCAGACTGTGCGCTGCATATTGATGAAGCGACTTTATTTGCGGACAATAGAGCTTATAAAGAGTTTGACAAAGGAAAACTTGTCTATTTCCTCGAACATCGTCATTTTGGTGCGGATATTTTCTTATATACGCAACAATGGGACGGTGTTGATCGCAAGATCAGAACGATCACAGATCGTGTATTTTACATCTATAAACCGTTTTTATTCGGTAAATGGTGGTCCATTTACTACCGTATACCATATGGTATAATTATCCCGGATAAAAAGACCGGTGGCGAGAAGCTCGGTGAGATTATCCAGGGTTATTGTAAGCCATCGTTTTTCATTCGCTTATTTGCTCCGAAGATCTTCAGACCGAAATTTTACCGATTCTTTGATAGCTTTGAAAGACCATATCTTCCACCCTTGCCGGGTAAGTACATTCCTTATGTTAAGGCAAAAGGAAAAGTAATAAAGACGGTACCAGTACCGGAGGAACAACCGTCAAAGGTAGTAAAACAACAATCAGACAGCGCGGATCCGGCTCAGCTCGGCACTGCTGCCACGATAAAACAAGATGTTTTTCAACCGTCAACGGTAAAGCAGGGAATAGATATTAAAATATAAATTCATTCATTTTCGGCTTTCGTTCCTTTGCAACCGTGTCTTGATTACAAATAAAGCGCGTGGTATGTAAGTTTACATACTAACAAACTTTTTCGCGACTGCCCCCACGGCGAGTGGTGCGAGAGCTTTAATTAGGTGAAGGAGATCAAGCTCACGGTGTGCGGCGGAGCACACCAATATAAAACCAGTTCAAGAATAACTATATTTTGCCCGCCCTCGAGGGCGGGATCTAATTAAAAATTTTGACTAATTTAGGCGCGAGAGACCATCGGCGCATTCCGTAAGCGAGCAACTGGAGAGCGTCAAGAAAACGCCGCCGCGGGCGTTTTTAGCTTGTAAGGCAGTGAGTAGGAATGCGCCGATGGAATCCCGAATATTTTTACCACCCCTTAAAGGGGTGGTTTTCTTTTGAATGCCGATCAGAGCAGGCGCCAACGGCGCCGGATCCCAACACGGACCTGTATCACCGTGTTGGTAGGCTACCCCCCTGTGGGTAGTCCCAACCGGTCAATCTTCTTTCAACGCCGTAGGCGTTAGTTTCGTCTATAGACGAAACTGGTCAATATTTACCGAGGAAATATTGTAATTTCTCTTGACTTTTATAAAAAAAAATTTTATAATGGGAATATAGACTATATGTGGAGGTTTTTATATATGCCAAAACTTACGAACGCTAAAATTAACTATTTTGGTCAGATCTGTAGGACGGAGGGAGATGATTCTCCCGGCGTGTATGCGCTCATTGACTATTACACCGCCGTTTTTCAAAATGAATGTATGGCGAAAATTATAGACTGGGTCGGTCTTGATCCGTCTGTTTATGTCGATGATTTTTATGCTTCGATGCTCGAAATCTCAGCAGGGTATGACAATAAGTTTATTTTTTCCTATGAAAATATCAAGATCGACGTTATGCAATCGGTTTTGCAAGGCTTTGATCTTGATGATGAAATCTTTTTTCAAAAATTGCCCAAGATTCGTCTTGAGATCTCCGGCAGCGGTTTGATGTATCTTCGCCGGCTGGGAATCGACGTTGATCACAAATTTCGTGATGAAAACTATTTGTTGCCGACGCAGCATATTACACGTATGGATTTTGCGTATGATCTTATTAACTATAAGCCTGAGCTGCTTGATCAGCTCATGGAGTATTGCCGTTTGAATCATACCGCAAGTGGTCGTATATTGTTGGTTGGAGGCCGTCGTGGTGCTATTAATTGTGAAATCAAAGACATAAGTCAAAAAACGGTTTATCTTGGCGCGTCTGCTTCTGATCGTATGCTTCGTGTGTATGATAAACGTTTGCAGTACGTCGATCGCGAAACCGGGATATACAAAAAGGAAAATCCCTATGGTAATCCTAAATCGTGGATCCGTATTGAAATGCAGACACGCAATAAGATTGCGCACGTTCTTGGTTTGGACGGGGGAGATCTTACAGCTATTTTGCGAGAGATTTATCAGTTTTATTGTTTCGCTGATATGTCTACGCCGCAGCGCGATCGTCAACCTGCGCAATTTTGGAAAGATTTATTCAATTGGGAAGAACTTGATAGAACTATACAAAATATCCGTTTGGTCCGCAAAGACTAAGATGCGCCAAGTATTCACTTTACTTTCACAAGGTTCAGATTACCTTAAAAGTATTGATGAATACTTGGTTTTTTTGCAGTCACCAGATCTGCATGATGATCCGGCAAAGGCAGAACGGACGTTGGCTAAGTTCCGTGCTTTGTTGCCTCTAATTGTACCTGAAGCAATCGAAAAAATGCGCACAGATGGTTTTTATAATGGTTTCACAATTCAGACAGATATTTATGGTGAGTTTATCCGTTTTTCTCCGGAAATGTATTGTGATCAGATGCTTGAATATTGGAAACAGCAAAAAGAAAATTTAAAAAATTAAATAAGAGGTGCGGAGATGGAAAAAAATATAAGAAAATACTATTTGTCTAAAGATGATAGTGATTACTCACATTTTGTGAATCGTTGGGTAGATCATGATGGTAAGATCATGAAGTTTGCTTGTCAGCTCCTCGACAAAGCAATGATAAAAGAATCTGTCAAGCTGGTTCCTTACGAAAAAGAGGTCTTTTATTTCTACGTTAACGAAATGAAGATCTTTGTTTCATTTGAAAATACCGGTTTTCAAGTCAACTGGCTTGTGTGCAGCGAAAAGCATGGTTGTGTTATCTTGCGTTTGCCATACTTCTATGATGTACTTAAGTACCTCTATTCCGATCAAGTCGAGCAGGATTTGATTCAGATCTGTGAGGAGTTTTCAGCTCCTTGCGCTGATGATCCAGATTGAGAGGTGCGGAGATGGGATATGCTCTTTATCAAATTTTAGATACACCGTTTTTATTACCAGTCGTTTTTATACTTATCGGTATTGCTTTGATTTTT
>JBGVIG010000296.1:0-1340 GCA_045122995.1 Eubacteriales bacterium
GATGACATTTTTTCGTCAAAAATTCTGGACTCCGTTTTCGGTGTTTCACTCTGCCGCACCGCATCAAACAACGGCTTTTCTTATTATTTTGACACTTGAAAGGAGTGCACATGGCAAATTATTTTCCTCTTTTCGCTGACATGGAAAAATCCCCCGTCCTCATCTTCGGCGGTGGTGAAAAAGCACTGGAAAAGATCGAAAAATTAAAAGATTATTCCCCTATGATCACGATTGCAACAGAAACGATCTGCGAAACGATCCGCATGCGTCGTGACGTGCAAATCGAGCTTTGCTCTTTTTCTGATGCAGAAGATCTTCTTTTGCGCATCAGACCGCAATTTGTGATCATCGCAGACGTAAATGACGAAAATATTCTTCTTCTTTTTGCGCTTTGCCGTAAATATCGTATTCCCGTCAACACGGTGGACAAAAAGGACTATTGCACCTTTATTTTCCCATCAATCATCAAAAAGAAAAATCTCACCGTTGCCGTTTCCACCCAAGGCGCCTCGCCTGCGGCGGCAAAATATCTGCGTGAGGAGATCGAAAAAGCCATTCCTTCCGAGATCGAACCGATCCTTGATTGGATCGCGACAAAAAGAAATCAACTCCGCACGAGAGAAGATCTCAATCAAGCGCAAAGTGCCGCTTATCAGCGTGCGCTTGTGGCATATGCTTTTCAAGAAAACCGTCCACCAAATGACCTGGAAACCGAAAAAATTTTGCAAAAATATAAGAAAAATTAAAGTGGGCATCGCCCACTTTTTTATTGCTCATACATGGATCCCAATTTGACTTTATATATACCAGAAAATTTCTGCTGTTCCGCCATCACGGATCATAATCTTTTGGATCAAAAGATGGCATACAGCTTTTTTCTGCGTTTCATCTGCCTCTCTCCATGTCTGCACAAAATTCACAGTGGGCTCTTTTTCTCGTTTTTGCCTTAATTTTATGATTTCACTTTGTAAAGCGCTCTTTTCTTCCGCAAGGCAACGTGCTTTTTCATTGATTAAAAAGAGCATTTCCGTCTCCAAAACATCAGAAAGTGTCAACAAAACAAGCTTTTCTTCTTCTTTTTCGATCTCGCTGATGCGGTTTTTCAGCGCATTTTCCCTCTCATCGTTTTCAAAAATAACCATGCCATGATCTTTCAAGGAAGCAAGTTTTTCTTCCACCAAAGGAAAAACCGCTTTTTCCAGACACCCAGCATAAATCGTTCGCACATTTTCTGTGTGCGTTTTTTGATCTTTACAATAAAAATACCTTGTTTGTGTGCCATCGCGCCGTTTTCCGCCTTTTATCGCTGTCATCGTTTTTCCGCAAGTACCACAAATGAC
>JBGVIG010000297.1:0-1505 GCA_045122995.1 Eubacteriales bacterium
ATCCCAAGATTGAGGGATATATTCACGCAGCGGGTATGATTTTACTTTTGCTCTTGATGCTGGTTATCACTTGCAAAGATATTTTTACAATGATCAAGTAATGAAAGGGTGCGGATAACAATGAACGAGATTTTTAAAAGACGTAAAACAAGCGAAATTTTTGTCGGTAATGTAAAAATCGGTGGCAATGCACCCATTTCCATACAATCCATGACAAACACCGATTCTCATGATTTTGAAGCAACCTACCGTCAGATGAAAGAACTGGAAGAAGCAGGATGTGACATTGTTCGTTTGACACTTCCTGATCTTGCAGCTTGCGAAACGGTGAAAAAATTAAAACAAAGTGACCTCAAGCTTCCTCTTGTTGCGGATATTCACTTTGATTATCGCATCGCACTTGCTGCGGCAGATGCCGGTGTGGATAAAATTCGAATTAATCCAGGAAACATTGGATCTGATGAAAAGGTAAAAGCGGTTGCAGATAAATGTAAAGAATACCATATACCGATCAGAATCGGGATTAACAGCGGTTCGCTTGAAAAATCAATTTTGCAAAAATATGGCTCTCCTACCGCGCAAGCTTTGGCAGAAAGCGCAATGTTCCATGCAGGACTTCTTGAAAAATTTGATTTTCGTGACATTTTGATTTCCATAAAATCCAGCAACGTACGCACAATGATTGAAGCCAACCGTATCGTGGCATCTTCTTGTGATTATCCGTTGCACATTGGTGTAACGGAAGCCGGCAGAGGCGATGATGGAAAACTCAAATCTGCGATCGGCATCGGCACATTGCTTTGTGAAGGTATTGGGGATACCGTCCGTGTTTCATTAACGGACAATCCTGTGCGCGAAATCGAAGCTGCGCGTGCCATTTTAAGAGCATCAGGTCTATCCGATGAAAATTATATCAATGTTGTTTCCTGCCCAACTTGTGGTAGAACCAAAATTGATCTTGTGCGTATATGTGAGGAATTAGAACCTAAATTAAAAGCGATTTCGGTTAATAAAAAGCTTACGGTTGCTGTCATGGGCTGTGTGGTAAACGGTCCCGGAGAAGCTGCAGAAGCAGATATTGGTGTTGCCGGCGCCATCGGTGAAGCAGTTCTGTTTTCCCACGGGAAAATCATCAGAAGAATTCCGGAAAATATGCTCGTCGATGAGCTTGTAAATGAAGTAAAAAAATTAGCCAACCAATAAGGTGTTGACTTAGAAAGGAATGATTCAAAAAATGGCGTCAAAAACGCTCTTGGAAGTATTCTCCAGATATCTTCCGGACGGACAAACCCGTCAAATTATGGGAAATGCTCACCTCGTCGGAAATATGCGTGTAGATAAAAATTTGCGCATGGTTGAAGTGGACTTTTCTTCTACATCATTAATTCCAAAATCATTTCTTTATAAATTGGAACAAAACCTTGAAAAAACGTACCAGCTTCGTTCGGTACGTTTATTTCCTCGATACCCCAGAGAACTTTTCACCGAAAGCTATTTTCATGATA
>JBGVIG010000298.1:0-2729 GCA_045122995.1 Eubacteriales bacterium
CAACACTTCCTCTCACGCCCGGCGTTTATATTATGAAAGATAAAACGGGCAAAGTCATTTACGTCGGCAAATCGCGCGCCATCAAAAACCGCGTTTCCCAATATTTTCATGAAAGCGGACAAAATAGCGCCAAAACTGATGCTATGACGGCGCATATTTTTGATTTCGATTATATCCTTTGCGACACGGAGATCGAAGCACTGACACTGGAAAACAGCCTCATCAAGCTTTACACGCCGCGCTACAACATCAAACTCAAGGACGATAAATCCTACCCTTATCTCAAAGCCACGATCGGTGAAGAATTTCCCCGTTTCGTGATGACCAGAAAACGCGAATCGGGAAAAGACAAATATTTCGGACCCTATACCAGCACAGCCACGGTTTTCGGCATCATTTCCGCCCTGCAAAAGACGTTTGGACTTCCTTCCTGCCGCCACACCTTTCCCAAAGATCGCGGTAAGATCAAACATTGTGTTTATCGCCAGATGGGGTGCATCGCACCTTGCGATCCGGGCGTCACAGCGGAAAGCTATCGGGAATCCTTTTTGCAAGCAGTTTCCTTTCTTTCGGGAGATTACAAAAAGATCTTAGAATCGCTGAATGAAAAAATGCTTTATGCTGCAGAAAATATGGCATTTGAAGCCGCCGCCGCATATCGTGATCGTATCCGCGCCATCGAAAAGCTGGAAGAAAAGCAAAAGGTGGTGGCAAGTCCCGACACAGAGCGCGATATCATCGCGTGGCATGCAGGCGATCCAATCTCTTCGATCTGCGTTTTTTATATCCGCGCAGGAAAGCTGATCGACTCCGAGCTTTTCTATTTTTCAGGCGGCGAAATTCTGGATAGCGAAGCGATCATCTCGTTTCTCTGTGAGCTTTACGCGCGCCGCGAATATATCCCCAAAGAGATCAATCCTGCCGATACATTAACAGCAGAGGATAATGCCGTTCTGACAGAGCTTCTTTCCGAAAAAGCAGGCTCCAAGATCACCCTGCGCACACCGCAAAGAGGCGAAACTCGTCGCCTTTGCGATATGGCAAAAGAAAACGCCGCAGCTCGCGCGGCAGAATATGCAAAAACCTTTGAAAAAGATGAAAAATCGCTCGTTCGTTTGGCAGCTCTATGTTCTCTTGAAACGGTGCCGACAAGGATCGAAGCATTTGATATTTCCAATTTCGGTGATGAAGCCATCACTGCAGGCATGGTCGTTTTTGAGGACGCCAAGCCGAAAAAAAGCGATTACCGTCTATTCTCCATCAAATCCACAACCACGCGCGATGACTACGCTTCCATGCGAGAAGCTGTCAGCAGAAGACTTGCACACCTTTCGGACGAGGGCGCAAAAATTCCCGATCTCCTGCTGATCGACGGTGGTGAAAACCATCGCGCCATCGCCGCAGAGGAGGTTGCCGCCGCAGGATATCAGATCCCTGTCTTCGGTATGGTCAAAGACGATTATCATAAAACACGCGCGCTTGTTGGTGAGGACGGTGAGATTTCCATCGCCACAGAACAAGCCGTTTATACGCTGATTTACAATATTCAAGAAGAAGTGCATCGCTTCACCATCTCTAAGATGACTGCGGCAAAACGCAAAACGCAGACCACGTCTATCCTCGAAAAGATCGATGGCATCGGTGCCGCTCGCGCCAAAGCGCTTCTCCTTCATTTCGGCGGACTTTCCGCCATCAAAAAAGCAACTGCCGATGAACTCATCGCTGTCAAAGGTGTCACACCCGTGATCGCGCAGAACATCATCGACCACTTCAAAAAAGAAAGGAAATAAAATCATGAGAATCATCACAGGAAGCGCAAGAGGCGCTGTACTCAATACACTCGAAGGCGAAGCTACACGTCCCACCCCCGCCAAAGTGAAAGAAGCACTTTTCAGCACCATTCAGTTTGATATCGAAGGCAGAAAAGTTCTCGATCTTTTTGCAGGCTCCGGTCAGCTCGGACTTGAAGCGCTCAGCCGCGGTGCGGAAAAAGCGACCTTCGTGGACGGTGCCAAGGAAGCTACGATGATCATCACCGCCAACGCACAGAAAACGCATCTCTATCAAAAGTCCAACGTTCTTTGCATGGATTGGAAGCAGTATATCAAATCCGCAAAGGGCAGAAATAAATTCGACCTCGTTTTTCTCGATCCGCCTTATGCGCTCCGTTTGCTCCCCAAGGTTCTCGCTGAGCTTTATGACGCAGATATGCTGAATGAAGGTGCGCTCGTCGTTTGTGAAGACGAAGAAGGCGGACTTGCCGAGGACGTCATGGTGGAAGCACGCTATAATCTTGTAAAGGCTTCCCGTTACGGCAGAGTTCACATCACCATTCTCACCCCTATCACAGAAGAAGAAACCGAGGAATAAGGAGATTTTTATGGAAAAGATCGCGCTGATTCCGGGCACGTTTGATCCCGTCACGATCGGTCACATGGAGCTTATTCGTGTTGCCGCCGCTCTTTTTGATAAAGTCATCGTCTGCATCTTCATCAATCCCGATAAAAAACATCTTTTTGATGAAGAAAAGCGCCTCTCCCTACTCCGCACCGCTGTCGCCGATTATCCCAACGTTTCGGTGGACATCGACCATGGCATGACTGCGGATTACGCCGCGCGCGTAGGTGCTTCGTACCTCATTCGCGGAATCCGCGACGAGAAAGATACCCCATACGAATTGAAAATGGCGGAATTCAACAAAAATCGCACAGGCGTACAAACGCTTTTCA
>JBGVIG010000299.1:0-4134 GCA_045122995.1 Eubacteriales bacterium
GAGAGTGCCGTTATTGTAAATAAAGGTAATGATAGGAAGCTTATAAAAGGCTTCTGTGCAAAGCTCATTGCAGTTCATGCGGAAACCACCGTCACCTGTGATATGGATAACGGTTTTATCAGGATTGCCTGCCTTTGCACCGATTGCGGCGCCAAGGCCAAAGCCCATGGTGCCGAAACCGCCCGAAGTTAAGAGCTGACCGGGATAGTCATAATGGAAATGTTGAATGACCCACATCTGATGCTGGCCAACGTCTGTGGAAACAATGGTATCTTCGGGACAGATCTTTGCGATCGCATCAGAAATCTGTTTCGGTGTGAGCGCATGACCGCCTTCGTCGTATTCAGTTTCTGTTTTAAAAGAGAATACATAATCCTTCCAGGAAGAGTGATCCTGCTGTTCGATACGTTCGTTGAGAAGCTCAAGCACGCGTTTTGCATCACCAATGATGTGGTGATCGGTTTCTACGTTTTTATTGATTTCAGAACGGTCGATGTCGATCTGGACGATTTTTGCTTGTTTCGCGAAAGTTGCGGGATCGAGAGCCACGCGGTCAGAGAATCGACAACCAACGGCAATGAGCAAATCACAGCTGTTGCAAGCCATATTCGAAGCCTGCGAACCATGCATACCGATCATACCTGTGGTGAGAGGATTTCTGCCCTTGATACCGCCGCCGCCCATAACGGTGATGGCAACGGGAGAGTCGATCTTTTCGGCGAATTCCAAAAATTCTTTGTCTGCACGGCTGCGAACAACGCCGCCGCCGCAGATGATAAGCGGTTTTTCTGCCGCACGGATCATATCAACAAGTTTGTTGATATCACCCATGTCGGGTTCGGGTGTTTTCAAGTCGTGGCTTGCTCGTTTAATGAGGGAAGCAAGACGACCGTTCGCTACGTGTTCCTCTTTGGCAAGGGAGGTGAATTCTGCTTTTTCAGCAGTAACGTTTTTCACGATGTCGATAAGCACAGGGCCGGGACGACCGCTTCTAGCAACAGCAAACGCTTCACGAACGATATCGGCAAGTTTTCTGACATCACGTACCATGTAGTTGCTTTTTGTAATCGGCATTGTAATGCCGGTGATGTCTACTTCCTGAAACGCATCTTTACCGAGCAGATGCTCGCTGACATTGCAGGTGATGAAAACTACGGGGGAGCTGTCCATGTAAGCTGTTGCGATACCGGTGGTGAGATTGGTACAACCGGGGCCGGAGGTAGCAAAGCAAACACCGACTTTACCCGTGGAACGCGCGTAACCGTCAGCCGCATGTGCCGCGCCTTGCTCGTGTGCGGTCAAGATATGCTTGATCTTATCGCCATAATTGTAAAGCTCGTCATATACATTCAGAATCGTGCCGCCGGGGTAGCCGAAAATGGTATCGACACCTTGTTCAAGCAGACATTCCATCAGGATTTTTGCACCTGTTAATTGCATAAGAAAGTTTCTCCTTTGGACGCTTTTTTTGTGTTTTCTGTCTTTATTTTTGGTGTATAGGTACTATATAGATATACATTATGTAGAAAAAGACAAGTTTGGTTATATTCCAATATAGTATCACAAAGCGAGTTTCTTGTCAAGGTTTTTGGGTAAAAACAATACAAAAAAACCGGCGCAATGCTTAAGCATTGCGCCGGAAACAAAAAGAAAGGAGTTAGAAGTGCGGATTAATTATTTGCCGAGCATCTTAGCAACTTCGTCACCGAGGTTGTCTTCTCTTTTTTCAATGCCTTCGCCTTTTTCGAATCTTTCAAAAGCAACGATCTTGATTGCAGTGCCGAGCTCTTTTGCAACAGATGCAACATACTGGCTTACTTTCATGCTGTCGTCTTTGATGTATTCTTTATCAACGAGGCAGTTTTCTTCGTAGAATTTGCCGAGTTTACCCATAGCCATCTTTTCGATGATTGCTTCGGGTTTTGTAGCGTTCTTGGGATCGTTTTTGATCTGACCCATGATAACTTCTTTTTCTTCAGCGATTGCGGAAGCAGGAACGTGATCTCTGTCGAGGTAGGGAGTTGCATAAGCGCCTGCCTGAAGAGCGATGTTCTTTGCGAATTCAACGAATTTGTCGGATTCTGCAACAGCAGCGTCAACGTCGAATTTAACGATAACACCGATGGAGCCATTGCCGTGAATGTAGGTGCTGGTGATGCCTTCTACGATTGCGAAACGGCGGAGAGTGATGTTTTCACCGATGGTGTAGATCTTGTCTTTAACAGTTTCGTCAACGGTGTATTCGGTACCGTCAAATTTGCAAGCTCTGAGAGCTTCGAGATTTGCGGGTTTGTTTGCGATGATGGTTCTGAGGATACCCTGAACGAATTCAACGAATGTTGCGTTTTTAGCAACGAAGTCTGTTTCAGAGTTTACTTCAACCATAGCAACGGTGTCGCCGTCTTTGAGAACGGATACAAGACCGTCTGCAGCGATTCTGTCTGCTTTTTTAGCAGCAGCAGCAAGACCTTTTTCTCTGAGAAGTTTGATAGCAGCGTCAACGTCGCCGTTGGTTTCAACGAGTGCGCGTTTGCAGTCCATAAGACCTGCACCGGTTTTCTTTTTGAGATCGCCGACCATCTGTGCGGAAATGTTAGCCATTTTGAATTTCCTCCTGTGTTTTAATGAATGTTTATCTTAACAATAATTAAGCTTCGGTAGCTTCTTCAGCAGCGGGAGCTTCTGCGGTCTGTTCGCCCTGTTTGCCTTCGATAACAGCATCAGCGAGAACGCCGGAGATGAGTTTGATTGCGCGGATAGCGTCATCGTTACCGGGAATGATGTAGTCAGCATCGTCAGGATCACAGTTGGTGTCAACGATAGCGATTACGGGGATATCGAGCTTCTTAGCTTCGAGAACAGCGTTGTGTTCTTTTCTGGGGTCAACGATGAAGATTGCGGAGGGAAGAGAGGGCATGTTCTTGATACCGCCGAGGTTCTTTTCAAGATCTTCCATTTCTTTGGTGAGTTTAGCAACTTCTTTCTTGGGGAGAAGAGCGAAAGTGCCTTCTTCTTTCATTTTTTCAAGAGCGTTAAGACGAGCGATGCTCTTCTTGATGGTCTTGTGGTTGGTGAGCATACCGCCGAGCCAACGAACGTTTACATAGTACTGGCCGCAACGTTCAGCTTCTTCTTTGATAGCGTCAGCAGCCTGTTTCTTTGTACCAACGAAGAGAATGTCGCCGCCGTTTGCGGAAACTTCTTTTACAAAATTGTAAGCTTCGTCGATCTTGCCAACGGTTTTCTGGAGGTCGATGATGTAGATACCGTTTCTTTCTGTGAAGATGTATTCAGCCATTTTAGGGTTCCATCTTCTTGTGTGGTGACCGAAATGAACACCTGCTTCGAGCAGCTGTTTGATAGAGATAACTGCCATGATATTTTTACTCCTTTTTGGTTTCTCCTCCACAGGGCGGCATCATCGTGCAAAGCCTTTTGGCACCAAGCGCACGCCGACCATGTGTGCGGATTTTAATATGATTTTATTTGATTTTGGCATATAACGCTCAAAATCCGACTTATTATATCATATCCAAACGCAAAAAGCAAGTGTTTTTGAAAAAAATATTATTTTTTCTCAAACTTTTTTTCGCAGCAGAGTTTTTCATAAGTGCTTGTGTCCACGTTTACAAGTACAGCGTCTTTGCCGAAGCAACCGATCTTATCCCATGGGATCACGATCTCCTCACATTTGCCAAAGCCGAACGTTCGGCAATCGAAAAGTACGACGATAGCCACAACTCGTCCGCAGGGGATATCTATTTTTGCGTCCGTTATGTAACCGAGTTTTTTTCCGTCGCACACGTTGATGACTTCTTTGTCCTTGAGCTCATTGATGCTGCAAGCGTCCATATAGAATTCCTCCGTAATATTTAAATATGATAGAGTATATGACAAAGTTGAAAAATTTATGCAGTCAAAGAAAGAACACCGCTTTGGCATATCTGCGATAAAGTAGTATTTTGCATCAACAAATGTAAAGCACTCCTTTATCTATTTAAC
This sequence comes from Eubacteriales bacterium, assembly GCA_045122995.1. Lineage (GTDB taxonomy): Bacteria > Bacillota > Clostridia > Oscillospirales > CAG-272 > QALR01. Next base: position 4,003 of record JBGVIG010000299.1, read on the forward strand.
AACGAATTGATAATTGAAAAAGCGAAAAAATATGCTATACTAAAATCGTAAGCTTACAAAATTTATTTTTGGAGGTACGATATGAACATTAAAATAGGTACGATCATTAAAAAGCTTCGCGCAGAAAATAAT
>JBGVIG010000300.1:0-1191 GCA_045122995.1 Eubacteriales bacterium
CGAAAATCGTGGAAGATTTTCTTGATAAAAACGAGAGCTGGGTGATCGACGGTAACTACGCAAAGGTGTTTTATGAACGCCGATTGCAAGAGGCAGACGAGATCATTTTTATGAATTTCAATCGGGTGAATTGCTTTTTGCGTGCGTGGAAGCGTTATCGCACCTATCGCGGCAAACGCCGGGAAAGCTGTGCTGAGGGGTGCAATGAGAAATTTGACCGCGAATTTATGAAGTGGATTCTATATGAGGGCAGAACGAAAGCTGCCAAAGCACGGTATCAAAAGGTTGTCACCGAATATGCGAATAAGGTGACTATCATCAAAAATCAAAGAGAGCTTTCGCGCTTTATCAAAGAAAGAGCGCTTTGAAAACATAAAAACCGACCTATGATAATAACCATAGGTCGGTTTTTGTTTTACGGAAAACCGTGTTTTTAATTTGCGCGATCAAATTCTTTTCTCGCTTCGGCAAATTCACGGACTGCTTTATAGTATGCTTCGGGAACAGAACCGTCAGCACAGGGAGCAATATTGAGAAGAAGATTGCCGCCCCATTCCTTGCAGACCTTATACTGATTCATCGTGGTGGCAAGATCACGGTATTTATCTGCATTGCGCACATAAGACCAGCCGCCGCCGACGTGCCAGATCTGGCAGGTTTCCCAAGGCATGTCCGGCTTTTCTTTGGGGAGTCCACACTCGAATTGCGAGCAATAGTCGCCCACACCAAAGCCCCATAAACGGTCATTGACAACGATCTGCGGCTGAAGCGCGCGGATCTCTTCGATCGTGATAGCAGGGCCGAGATCCTTCACGGAGCCGTCAAACCACAAAAGATCGATCTGACCGTAATTGTTGAGAAGCTCACGAACCTGTGCGTTCATATATTCGATATAACGTGCATAGTGCTCTGCAGGCATTTCGGGAATGGAATCCATGGGCTTGTGGTCGATATCCGCGAAAGGAACTTCGGGATTACTGTTGGAGAAGGTGCGGTATTTCTGATCAAAGCGCCAGTCCGGGGGAGAATAATAAAGACCGACCTTCAGACCTACTTTACGGCAAGCTTCTACGTATTCACGGACAAGGTCGCGACCGCCCATATAGTTTTTTGTGGAAAAATCGCTGACTTCAGAGGGCCACATGGAGAAACCGTCATGATGACGTGTGGTGAAAACGGCGTATGTAAAGC
>JBGVIG010000301.1:0-1887 GCA_045122995.1 Eubacteriales bacterium
GTTTCTGTGCCCTTCGCACCGCAGGAGCAGCTGTAATAGTATTTCGCCGGAGATGCACAAGTGGCCACAGAAGCGAAATACCCCTCTACGAATCGCTTAACAGTGTAACTGTGCACGTGCGATCCGCTCGCGGGAGGATTATCACCGGCATTGCCGCCACCTGAAACATCTTCACCCGTTACTGTAAAATTAATTTTAACCTGATAGAATTCGCCGGAAGAATTAGACACCGTGCTGACAAGAATCCATTCGGCAGCCGTTGTGCCATCAAAGTTTTGAAGAACATGATCCGAGCCGGATGACTTATACGTTAAAACGGCGTCAGAACCTACATTTTCCTTTACAGTGGCCCAAAACGCAACGTCCAGACTAACTATATCGTTTTCCCCGGTGACGTATTCTAATACCGAATCCAACGTTACAGGAGCTGCAAAATCGCCCGCTGAAATGTTTACGACAATAGGATCATCCATTGTTGCACCGGGAGTCTTCCCGAAAACGCTTTCTTTCATCGATTGAGCAAGATCAGGGAAAAAGATTGCCGTTATGCCAACAAAAAGAAGTGCACAAACAACAACAGCAACAATAAAAACTCTGAGATACTTCACTACCTGTGCCATAATTTTTACTCTCTTTCTTTACATTCATTCGTGTTTGATTCACGTTAAAAGATTAATAATCTCTGCGCCATGTTCTGCAACTAAGTAAATAACGTTGCCTAGCACTCCTAAAACAAGGGCTGCGCCTACGGTTTCAGCAATAAGCTTGCCGTATTCTTCAATAACTTCAACCATTTTTCAACACCCCTTTAAAACAAATTTCGGTATCGTTCATATGTGCTTAGAGAGCAGCAAAAACAAACTGATCAATCATATTCCAACAAGCAATGGCTATAACTGCCAGAGTAACGATCAGAACAATTTCGCCCAGAGTCTCAACAATGTGTTTCATAGCAATCGCGCACCACACCGGCTTTGATCATTAACCGGGCAAGCGCCCCTCCTTTGCTTGTTTTTGAAGTTCCAACAAATTTCCCCTTATAGAATGGTTTCAACCATGTTCAAAATCATCAACAGTACATCCACCATCATCACAAAAGAAGCGAAAATCATCGGAAGTATAATATACAAGGAGAACCGAGCCAATTGCTCGTCGTTCTCGATGTTTTCCGCAGTAGCCTGCAAAGTGTTGTTGCGCTTCACAAGACTTAAAATTTGTTGATCTGCATCACTTAAACCGTATTCGGACAAGGAGTAGATCATCATCATCATAGAATGGACCTGCGGAAGGTCATAATGGCGACAGAAGTCAAGGTACGGATCGATACTCGTGGGATTTCGGTTGATATCGTCAATCATCTTTTCGAGGTCCGCCTTGATGGCAATCGGCGCCGTAGACACGGACATAGCCAGTGCTACGGGAACGGGATTCGAAGAAGAAAGAAGAGCAAAGCGCAGAACCCAACGCGGGAACACTTTTTCAATTTCGGTTTGCATTCTGATAATAGCGAGAACCGGCTTGACTTTGCCCTGCGGGTTTTCATAATATGCATTGATCTTCGCTCGATCTGCTTCAATTCTGCTTTCATCAGCGCTGGTGCCGTCGGTGATCCAGCTTCTGGTCAGCTTTCGGTTACCGAACATATACATCAAGAACATCACGATAAACAGAACGCTTGTTGCAAGCTGGTAAATAATATTGTTCGAAATGTCACCGCCGAGCTCAGGAGGAAGAATGTTGGTCATAAACCAACATACGCCGATCGACATCAAGATGGAGACCAACAAGGAGACGCCCTTCACCGCTTGATTCTGTTTGAACTGGTTCGTTCGGATGTCCCACTCTCGGACATCCTCAAGCAGAATTCTCAGAGTCGTTTCGTGCTGT
>JBGVIG010000302.1:0-1015 GCA_045122995.1 Eubacteriales bacterium
ATTTTTTATCGCTAGCGGAGAGAGATCCGCGTCTTGTTTTGACGGAGATTTTTGCGGACGATGGCATCAGCGGCACAAGCACAAAAAAGCGCCATGCCTTTCTTCGCATGATGGCTGCGGCGAGGGAGGGGAAATTTGATCTGATCTTGACAAAGGAAATTTCACGCTTTGCGCGCAACACATTGGATAGTATCCGATATACGAGAGAACTGAAAAGGCTTGGTGTTGGTGTAATCTTTCTTGCAGATGGGATCGACACCCGCGACGGTGATGCCGAGCTTCGGCTCGCGATCCTTTCGTCCATCGCACAGGAGGAGAGTCGAAAAACCTCTGAACGTGTCAAATGGGGGCAAAAACGCCGCATGGAGGCAGGTGTCGTTTTTGGGCGAAGCATGCTTGGTTATGACGTCCAAAATGGCGTGATCACGAAAAACGAAAAGGGCGCTGTGATCGTTCGTGAGATCTTTCGCAAATATACGGAGGAGGGGAAAGGCACACACATCATCGCAAGAGAGCTAAGGGAGGCAAACATCGTGACACCGCACGTCAAAAATTGGACGGCGGCAGGTATTTTTCGCATCTTGAAAAATGAAAAATATTGTGGTGATCTTGTGCAAAAAAAGACGTATACGCCTGATTATCTGACGCATGAGAAAAAATATAATCACGGTGCGGAGGCGCTTGTCATTTGTCGCAATCACCATGAACCGATCGTTTCCCGTGAGATTTTTATGCGTGCGCAAGCACGTCTTTCCTGTGGGCAGAGCGCCATGGGAAAAAAGAGAAGTGCTCGGCATGCGCTTTCGGGCAGAATTTTTTGCGGCATTTGCGGAAAAGCGCTTACAGCAAAGCGCGCAAATGACGGTGGCACTGTCTTCCGCTGTCAAAACGGGGAATGTAGTATGCGTTTTGGTTTGCGAGAAAGGACAGCGGTTTTGCTCGCAAATAAAGCGTTTCTCGCGCTGGATTTTTCGCGTGAGAAGATCTCTCGGACGCTCGCTTCCGCGCTCTGCAA
>JBGVIG010000303.1:0-3013 GCA_045122995.1 Eubacteriales bacterium
ATATTATTAACTGCACAGAACAAAATAAAGATCGTTTGGTTCATGTGGAATGGCGAAAGAATTCTGGAACACAAAAAGAAGAGCAGTATGAAGCGCTTATGCAAATTATCGCTGACGACAGAATTTCCATGCTTGCGGATATCAGCGTAGCACTTGCTGATATGAAAGTGTCTATTTTGCAAATCAATACACAGAAAATGAGCATCGATCAGTCGTTGATCAATATGAGTGTTGCATGCAAAAATCTCGCGCATTTTAACAGTATTATTTCCAAACTTAAATCTATCAAAGGCGTAAACGATGTTAGCCGCGGATATGTCAAATAAATGGAGGCTTTATGCAAGCAGTTATACAAAGGGTTTCTAAATCAAGCGTAATTGCAGACGGTGTGCTTTCCGGTGAAATTGGTGAGGGCTTGATGATCTTGCTTGGAGTTGCCATGGGAGACGAGGAAAAAGACGCCGAGCTTTTGGCTGCAAAAATCGCCAAGCTTCGCATATTTTGCGATGAAAACGGAAAAATGAATAAAAGCGTGATCGATATCAACGGCGAAGCGCTGGTGGTGTCCAATTTTACGCTTTGTGCGAATTATGCACACGGAAACCGTCCGGATTATATGAATGCAGAAGCGCCGGAACGCGCCAATGCTCTTTATGAATATTTTGTTTCGCTTTTGAGAAAGGATGTCAGAAACGTGAAAACCGGTGTGTTTGGTGCCGATATGGCGTTGACGATCGGTGCTGACGGACCTGTGACGATTGTGATGGAAAGCGAAGTATTAAGAAGAAAAGGAAAATAAATTTTCTATGAAAATTCACATCAATGGCAATATCAATGAATATTATATACAAACGCTCTGCATGCTTTTTTTCCCTGGTGTAAAGTTTTCAGAGAATACATCTGATGAACTTTCTGCCGATGTTGTAGTAAAGGATACCGATACCGGTGTTTGTGCTACAGTTGTTTTGAAAAACAGAGATGCTTCTGCTATGCATACGCATATAGAGCCGAGACATCTTGATGGCACAGAAAAAGTTTCAGCTGAGCGTATTGCTTGCGGAAAAGCATTTTTGGAAGCTGGTAAAAAATTAACGGGTGTTATTCCTTCCTGGGGTATTTTGACGGGCGTTCGTCCTGCAAAACTAGCTATCAGCGATCTTAGTCAAGGAATTGATCAGGTAACAGTTCGCAATTCTTTGGTTCGCGAATATCTGGTGAATCCTAAAAAAGCGACACTGGTGACAGAAATTGCAGCGTTGGAATCGGAAGTGATTGCAAAAGTAAAGCCAGATACCTGCAGCCTATATATTTCTATTCCGTTTTGTCCATCCAGATGTAGCTACTGCTCATTTGTTTCGTTTACTTCCGCAAAGCTTTTGGGACTTCTCGATTCTTATCTTGAGCGTTTATGCCGTGATATTAACGATACGATTGACCGTATTCGCGATCTTGGATTAACAATTTCGACAGTATATATTGGTGGCGGCACGCCTACAACGTTGAATGCAAAGCAGTTGCAAATCCTTCTTGATACCATTACCGCGCGCATTGATCCGGACTCTTTGGAAGAATTTACGGTTGAAGCCGGACGCCCTGATACGATTACGGAAGAAAAGCTTCTCGTGATTAAAAATCACGGCGTGACAAGAGTCAGCATCAATACACAAACACTTAATGATGATGTTTTGGAGCTTGTCGGCAGAAAGCACACCGCTGCAGATTTTTATCGTGCCTTTGAGATGGCAAGAAAAGTGAATATCAAACAAATCAATACCGATTTGATTGCTGGGCTTCCCGGCGAAGGATTTGGCAGTTTTTCAGAGACCATTGATGCTCTTGTCAGATTGCGTCCCGAGAATTTGACATTCCATACGCTTTGTATTAAAAATGCGGCAGATTTTGCGCATAACAAAAATGCTTATATGAATTCGTTCAGCGAAACGTCAAAGTGCGTTGATTATTCTCAATTGAGTGCCAAAAATGCAGGATACATACCGTATTATATTTACAGACAAAAAAACACGGTTGACAATCTCGAAAATGTCGGCTTTGCGCTTCCCGGCACGGAGGGACTTTACAACATCTATATGATGGAAGAAATCCACAGCATTTTTGCTGTCGGAGCCGGCGCGGTGTCCAAAATGGTTTCTCGTGACAGAACGAAAATTGATCGCATTTTCGAATATAAATATCCTTACGAGTATCTTGCTGACCCTGATTGCAATAAAAATGCGGAAAAGGCAAAAAAAATAGAAGAATTCTATCGAAATCTTTGGTAAGGGAGTTTTCCTTATGTTTGTATACGATCACATTTTCCAAAATGATAAAGAAATTTCCACCTTCGTATACGAGGCGGAAGAACATTATAAAAATCAAGTTTTGTCTATTGCAAAACAGATTTCCGAAATTGAAAATTTGAAGTTTTTAACATTGGCCGGACCTTCTTGTTCAGGAAAAACCACAACTTCTTATATATTGGAAGAAGAATTGAAAAAACATGATATCACTATAAAAATCATTTCCATTGATGATTTTTATAGAGATCGTGCAGATATTTCCGATGACGAAAAACCAGATTACGAATCGATTTCCGCGATTGATTTTCCCGTTTTTGCAGATTGTGTAGAGAAGATCTTGAAAGGCGAAACCGCCATGATCCCTCATTTTGACTTCAAAACAGGGAAAAGGGAATCGATGACTCCGTATATCCCTGCGTCCCATGAAATTGTGATATTAGAAGGAATTCAGGCGATTTATCCTGAAATTATTGCGACGCTTCCCAAAGAAGTGTCACGCTCTATTTATATTTGTCCCGAAGAAAACGCAAAAGTGGGAAATGTGTATTTTGATAAACGAGAAATTCGATTTTATCGAAGACTTGTAAGAGATTTTCTTTTCCGTAACGCCTCTGTTTCAAGGACCTTGGAACTTTGGGAAGGTGTAGTTGAAAATGAGGATAAAAACATTATACCTTATGGTCAAAATGCCGATTTCATCATCAATTCCTCTCTTG
>JBGVIG010000304.1:0-4199 GCA_045122995.1 Eubacteriales bacterium
GGGACGGTCTGACAAGCGTCAGTGCCGCAGTTGGAAATGACGCGATAACCGTTTTCGATGCCCGCGAGCTTTGCTACCTTCGGAATGTTTTGGAAGATGTAAGCCACGATGTCGCTGTTTTCAGCGGTGATCTCATCGACACAGCGAATGTGTGTTTTTGGGATCACGAGAACGTGTACGGGGGCTTGCGGATTGATATCGCGGAAAGCGAGGATCTTCTCATCTTCGTAGACCTTGGAGGAGGGGATCACGCCTTCGATGATTTTACAGAAAAGACAATTTTCCATAATAAGATTTCCTTTTGGATTTTATTTCTTGAGAGAGTTGCGGATTTCACGAAGGAGTTCCACAGTTTCAATCTCACGTGCTTTTGCAGCAGCGATCTCTGCATCTGCAGCAGCTTTTGCAGCGGCTTCTGCTTCTGCTTTTGCGGCAGCTTCTGCATCAGCTTTTGCTTTTGCTTCAGCAGCAGCAGCTTCTGCGGCAGCCTTTTCTTCTTCGGAAAGACGTTCTCTTGCTTCTTTTGCTTTTTTCGCAACGTGAGTTGCTACACGCAAAACAATGAAAAGAACGAGTGCGATGATAAGGAAGTCCACGATGGACTGGAGGAAGATACCCCATGTGAATGCGATCTCTTTCTGGATCACGATGCCTGCTTCGTCAAGTTCCTGGGGAACGATGACGTATTTGAGGTCAACGAGAGATTTGTCGCCTGTGATCAGCGCAACGAGGGGGTTGATGAAGGAGGAGGTGAATTTGTTGACGATGTCTTTGAAGGCGTTCGCAACTACAACACCGATTGCCATGTCAACGACGTTGCCGCGGGTGATAAATGCTTTAAAGTCTTTCCAAAAGCTTGTGGATTTTTCTTTGAGCTTTTTCATGATGAGTTCCTTTCTGAAAATGTTTATTTTACCGAAAGCTTTCCGTGAACTGCGCGGATCCCGCGGTGAGGTCTACGGAAAAGCTTTGCAAGGTCAGAAATTAAAGGAGCTTTTCTACGATAGCAGGGAGTGCCGCGAACGCTTCAGAGAGCTTTTCGGGGTTCTTTGCGCCTGCTGTCGCGCTGTCGGGACGGCCGCCGCCGCCACCACCAACGATGGTGCAGAGCTCTTTGAGCACAACGGGTGCTTTGATGCCTTTGGCGAGAACTTCTTTGCCGCATACACAAGCGAGTGTGAGCTTGCCGTCAACGAGAGAAGAAACAACTGCGATCATATCCGCATATTTGCTCTTGATGTCATCGCCGAGGGTACGTACAGCCGCAACGGGAAGTTCGGTTGCCATGGTTGCCACGCGAACACCGCCAACGTTTACAGCAGAAGAGATCATCGCTTCAGCTTTTGCGGAAGCAAGTTTTGCGGAAGCGGATTCGAGTTCTTTCTTGGTCGCTTTGAGCTCATCGGAAAGGGAATTGATCTTGCCGATGATATCATTTGCGGTGCCTGCTTTGAGCGCTTTCATTGCAGTGGTGATGAGCGCTTCATTTGCGGTCATCTGTGCATAAGCACCAAGACCTGTCACAGCGGTGATTCTTCTTGTGCCTGCTGCAACAGATGCTTCAGATGTGATCTTGAACATGCCGATTTTTGCGGTGTTATCAACGTGAGTACCGCCGCAAAGTTCAGCAGAGAAATCGCCCATCTTGACAACGCGGACGATGTTGCCGTATTTTTCACCGAAGAGTGCGATCGCACCGGAAGCTTTTGCGGTTTCGATGTCGGTTTCGAATGTGGAAACAGCGATGCCCTCGAGGATCTTTTCGTTGACACGGAATTCAACGGCTTTGAGTTCGTCGGGTGTTACTGCTGCGAAGTGTGTGAAGTCGAAGCGAGCTTCTTTTTCGTCAACGTAAGAACCTGCTTGGTGGATATGTGTGCCGAGGATCTCACGGAGTGCTGCGTCGAGAAGGTGTACAGAGGAGTGGTTTCTTGTGATCGCTGCACGTCTTGCGCTGTTAACGGTGAGCGTTACTTCGTCGCCAACGGAGAGAGAACCGTTTTCGATCTTAACAACGTGCATATAAACGCCGTCGTTTTTCTTGGTGTCGGTTACGGTTGCGGTGCCGTTTTTGCCGGTGATCACACCGGTGTCGCCAACCTGACCGCCGCCCTCACCGTAGAAGGGAGTCTTGTCCGTGATGATAACGGCATTTTCGCCTGTGATCTCTGCAGGTTCGCCGGTTTCGCCGTCGATGATTGCAACGATCTTTGCGGTTGTTTCGGTTTCGGTGTAGCCGGTGAACACGGTTTTAACAGAAGTGTCGATGAGGGATTTCATGCTGTCGTCCCAACCGCTGATATTGCCGCGAGCCGCACGTGCGCGCTGTTTCTGCGCCTGAAGATTTTCTTCAAAGCCCTTTTCGTCGATTCCAAGACCGTTTTCTTCCGCGATCTCACGGGTGAGGTCAAGCGGGAAACCATAAGTGTCGGAGAGCTTGAAAACGTCTGCGCCGTCGAGTTCGGTTTTGCCGTTTTCTTTTGCTTCTGCCATGAGTTTGTCAAGAAGGTTCATGCCGGATTCAACAGTTGCGTTGAAGCGGTCTTCTTCCATGCGAACGATCTTCTGGATATAGTCGAGCTTTTCGGTGAGCTCGGGATATGCGGATTTGTTTTCGCCCGCAACCACAGCCATCACGTCGCAAAGGAATGCACCTTTGATGCCAAGGATTCTGCCATGACGGCAAGCACGGCGCATCAAGCGGCGAAGAACGTAGCCGCGGCCTTCATTGGAGGGCATAACGCCATCTGCAATGAGGAATGCGGAAGCACGGGAGTGGTCAGCGATGATACGCAGAGAAACGTCTGCTTTTTCGTTTGTTTTGTAAGTAACGCCTGCTCTTTCGCTGACAGATTTGATGATGTTCTGAATGGTGTCAACTTCGAACATATTGTCAACGCCCTGCATGACACAAGCAAGACGTTCAAGACCCATGCCGGTGTCGATGTTTTTGTTCGCAAGTTCGGTGTAGTTGCCGGCACCGTCATTGTTGAACTGGGAGAATACGTTGTTCCAGATCTCCATGTAGCGGTCGCAATCACAGCCGGGACGGCAATCGGGGCTGCCGCAACCGTATTTTTCACCGCGGTCGAAGTAGATTTCGGAGCAGGGACCGCAGGGGCCGGAGCCGTGTTCCCAGAAGTTGTCCGCTTTGCCAAGACGAACGATGTGTTCTTCTTTTACGCCGATCTTGTCGCGCCAGATGGTGTAAGCTTCATCGTCCTGTTCGTAAACGGAGGGCCAAAGGAGATCTGCGGGGATCTCAAGAACTTCGGTCAAAAATTCCCAAGCCCAAGTAAGAGCTTCCTCTTTAAAATAATCACCGAAGGAGAAGTTGCCGAGCATTTCAAAGAATGTGCCGTGACGAGCGGTGTAACCAACGTGCTCGATGTCATTGGTACGGATACACTTCTGGCAGGTTGCCATGCGGCGACGAGGCGGCTCAGCTTCGCCTGTGAAGTATTTTTTGAGCGGAGCCATACCTGCAACGATGAGGAGAAGCGATTTGTCGCTTTCGGGAACGAGGGGATAGCTACCGCGGCTGAGGTGATCCTTCGACTCGAAAAACTTCAAAAATTTCTCGCGAAGGTCATTGAGAGATGTCCATTCCATGGTTTTTCTTTCCTTTTTTATAAAATAAATTAAAATTAAGCACAAAAGTAACCTATTTTAAGATAATTATATTAGTATTTCTGAAAAATGTCAATATTATTTGAAAAAAAGTGTAAAAAGTTATTGACAGATTGACAAAGGAGTGATATACTTATAAATTGCATTACAATCGCTTGCATTATGGTCTGATTTTAAAAGTACGCCTTGGAAAAGACGGGTCGTAAGGACATTTTTTCGGGACGTTCGACTGTATTGCAGGCTATGGAAAATATTATATTTACCAAAGTAAAGGCAAGCTTAAAATTAGAATTGGAGTGATTTTATGAGGATCAAACCCCAGCAGCTTGGCAAAAACGTACGAATGAGCTTTGCGAAGATCGACGAAATCTTGGAGATGCCCGATCTTCTCGAAGTGCAGAAAAAATCGTACCAATGGCTTGTTGAGAAGGGAATTTCCGAAGTTTTGCAGGACGTTTCCCCGATCGTCGACTATTCGGGCAATCTCGTTATCGAGTTCGTTGATTTCTCGATCGATCCGACCCCGAAATATCCCGTTGAGGAATGCAAGGCGCGTGACGTCAACTACG
>JBGVIG010000305.1:0-5761 GCA_045122995.1 Eubacteriales bacterium
TGCGGCGGAAACGGTACCTGCGGTAAATGTCGCGCTGTGATTCACGGAAGCGTTTCGCCCGTTTGTGAAAAAGAAAAACGAATATTAAGCGAAACCGAACTTGCAGGTGGCGTTCGTCTTTCCTGCATGTGCGTTATAAACGGCGATTTTTCCGCAGAGATTCATCTCGGCACACTTACAATTGAAACCGACGCAAAAACTAAAAAATACCCACTTGCGCCCATGTTATATACCAAGAGAAAAGATGGTGTTACATCATTTTACACCCAAAATGGCGAACTTTTTGACACGACGTCCGCCGATGCACACAACCTCGGTCTTGCCGTGGATATCGGCACGACAACAGTTGCTGTCTATTTGTGCGATATGGATAGCGGAGAAACCCTTTCCGTTCGCCCGATACGCAATCCGCAAAGCGCGTACGGCTCCGACGTAATTTCCCGTATTGATAAAATTATGAAGGATAAAAATGCGTTGCATGAGCAACAACGCTTGATTCTTGATGCGATCCAAAAAGAAGCTAAAATCGCCTGTGATGAGCAGGGGCTCGCTTTTTCTGATATCCGCGCGGCAGTCATCGCCGGAAACACCGTGATGCAACACATTGCGGCAGGAATTGACCCTTCATCGATCGCAAATGCACCGTTTATCGCGCCGACACTCTTCGGGGAAGAATATGCAGCAAAAAATTTAGGTTTTCTTGAAAATGAAAAAGCAGTAGTATATTTTGCACCTTGCTTTGCTTCTTACGTCGGTGGTGATATTTCTTGCGGCATCATCGCGACAGGAATTCATGATTGCGAAAAAAACATGCTTTTCGTCGATATCGGAACGAATGGTGAGATCGGTCTTTCGACAAAACAGGGACTGTATTTTTGTTCGGCCGCCGCAGGACCTGCACTTGAGGGTGCACATATTGCTTGCGGCATGCCCGGCATGACCGGTGCGATCGGTGAAGTTTTTGTTGAAGAAGATAAGATTCTCTGCAAAACCATCGGTGATATCGAACCTGTCGGCATTTGCGGTTCCGGTATTATTGATGCCGTTGCGACCATGCTGAATACCGGTCTTTTGGACGAAACTGGTTGCATTGCGGACGAATCGGACATATACGCTTCCTATATCGGCGAAGATGAAGATGAAAATCCGTGTTTCCAATTGACCGATAATGTTTATATGATTGGTAAAGATATTCGCGAAGTACAGCTTGCCAAAGCGGCGATTTGCGCAGGCATCAGAACGCTCCTGGAAGAAGCTGATTTGGAATTTTCTAAAGTTGATCAAGTGATCATTGCCGGTGGCTTCGGTTCTCACATTCGAAAGGAAAGCGCTTGTCGCATCGGATTGATTCCCAAAGAATTTTTAGATAAGATCGTTTTTGCAGGAAACACTGCCGGCGCAGGTGCCGTGTCCGTTCTCTTGAGCAGCGAGGCAAGAGAGATCGCTGATCACATCCGTGAGAATGCCACTTATCTGGAGCTTTCACAAAACGCTAAGTTTATGGATCAATACATTGAAGAAATGATGTTTGAAGAATAGGGAGGTGACCACCATCGGAAGTGTAAATTGGACGCCTGCACAGCGCGACGCAATCTATGCGCAAGGGAAATCCATCGCGGTTTCCGCCGCGGCAGGTTCGGGCAAGACTGCCGTTTTGACGAGAAGAATCATCGAAAAGATCTGCGCGGAAGATGGTCTGGGCGATCTTTCCCGAATATTGGTCGTTACTTTTACAAAAGCTGCCGCATCGGAGCTTGTTTCCCGTATTGCAGATGCGCTGGCAGATGAACTTGCGAAAAATCCAAACAACAAACATATTCACAAGCAAAGTCTTTTGGTTTCTTCTGCGCACATCAGCACGATCCACAGCTTTTGCCTGGATCTGATCCGAACCAACTTTCAAAAGCTGAATATTCCTGCGGATTTTTCTGCCGCCGATGAAACTGAAATCACACTTATGATGCAAAGCATTGCGGACGAGTTGATCTCCGATCATTTTGAAGGAACACTACGCCAAGGAGAAGAAAGCATTGAAAATTTCGCGCGTTTTGCAGATACCTTCGGCGATATCACGCACACAGAAAAACTTTCAGAAACGATCATTTCACTCTATAAGTTGCTTTCCTCCACGATCGAATTTTTGGATTCTATTGAAAATTTCCGTAAACAAGCGAAGCTTTCGCATGAATTGGGTTTTGACGGTTCTCCTTGGGAACTCGTTATCCGAGAGCATCTCGAAAGTTTTCTCTTGCATAACAGAAATATTTATAGCGCAGCGTTAGACTATATTGCGGAAAACGATATTCTTTTCAAATATACCGATGCGTTTTCCTATGATTTCAATTTTATAGAACGATTGCTTTTTGCCGTTCAGAATAAAAAAACGTATCGCATCATCAGCGAAATAATTTCTTCTTATGCGCCCCCAAAGCTTGCGGTCATTCGCGGCATTGCGGGAGATAAAAAAATCGCATATTTCAAAGAAATGAGATCGGATTTCGCCGATGGGCTCCGAAAAATCGCACAAACTTATTATTCTTATTCGGAAGAATCTTTGGCGCTTGCACTCTTGGGCACAGAACAAGCGCTTGCCGATCTTTCGACTTTTATGAAAGCGTTTGAAAAAAGATTTTCAGAAGAAAAAAAGCGTCGCCATATCATCACGTTTAGTGACATGGAGCATGACGCATTGGCGCTTCTGTGGGATAAAACGACAAATACGCCCACAGAGCTTGCGCTTTCTTTGCAGAAATCTTATGATGAGATCTATATCGACGAATATCAGGACACCAACGAGATCCAAGACAAGATCTTCACTTTGATCTCCAAAGATGACAACCGCTTCAACGTTGGTGACATCAAGCAAAGTATTTATGCGTTCCGTGGTGCAGAACCGTCCATCTTTTCGTCACTTTTGGAAAGTCGCCCGAAGTATACGGAAGAATGCGATGAAAAAGCCGTCAAGATTTTTCTCTCCGAAAATTTCAGATCGTCTTCAGAAATTTTGTCTTTTTGTAACTGTGTTTTCGAAATGCTGATGAATACCGAAAGCAATGCTTATGGAGAAGATGAAAAACTCAACTGCGGAAGTGGAAAACACGGTGCGCTTCCTGCTATTTATTTGCTTCCAAAAGAGAAAAAAGATAAATACGCAAGAGAAGATGCGGAATCAGAAGAAAACGTGCTTGGTGAAGCAGATTTTGTCGCAGATAAGATCGCGACGCTTTTGCAGGGTAAAACGCTCGCAAACGGAAATACCATCAAGCCCTCCGACATCGTTATTCTCCTTCGAAGCGCTTCAACGTCATCTGCGGTTTATGAGGATGCCCTGAAGCGACGTGGAATCCCTTGTCGCAATGCGGCGGCGATCGAATTTTTTGAAAGCCCTGAGGTTTTGTTGATGATCTCTTTGCTCAGCGTCATAGATAACCCGTTTCGGGATATCTATTTGGCGGCGGCACTCAAAAGCCCTCTTTATGGCGTCACTTTAGATGAATTGCTTTATATCAGAAGATATCAAAAAGAAGGCTCTCTTTTTGAGGCTTTGCGAAAATTCACGGAAGATAAAAATTTCGCTAAAGGAAAAAAATTTTTGCATGACCGTGATCGTTATACACATCTTGCCACAGAAACGCCGTGTGATCGTTTGATTTGGCAAATTTATAACGAAACCGGACTTTTTTCTATCGTAGCTTCCGACAAAACGCGCGCTGTTTATGAAATCGAGCAGGCGAAGTCTAACCTCATCACACTTTATGATTACGCAAGAGGATTTGAAAGAGGCGGCTTCAAGGGTCTTTCGGGATTTATCTCGTTTATCAATGACGTGATCGCGGGGAAGGCGAAAATGGATATTTCACAATTTGCATCTCCGGGCGAGGTTGTCAACATTATGACGATCCATAAATCCAAAGGCTTGGAATTTCCGATCTGCTTTTTGGTCGGTACAGCTAAAAGATTTAATTTCCCCGAAGGAAAAGAAAAAACAGTCTACAACAGCCGTCTTGGCATCGCGATGAAATTGCCGTCAGAAAGCGGCATGGCAAGACTGGAAACACCTTTGCGTGTGGCATCACTTTTGGATCTGAAGCGCCATGCCATCGCAGAAGAGCTTCGCGTTTTGTATGTAGCGCTTACCCGACCAAAAGAGCAGCTTTATATAACCGCTTCGGTTGATATGGAAAAAGCGGAAGAATTACGTGAAACCAATGCATATTTGATGAAAAATCGGTTCTTTTCTTCTTATGCTTTGCGCCATGCACCAAGTTACTATGAGCTATTGATGACGGCTCTTGCAAGTGAACATGGGCGCTGTGACATTTGTATCCCGATGGAATCGCCGTTGTCTTCGCCCGTCGAAACGACGCCTGCCGCAGAAGAAGACACTGTGTCAGCCACTGAGCAAATGACCTTGATGGAAGCAAAGTGTTTGGTTCATGAGCGATTGGATTTTTCATATCCTTATATGAAAATGACAAAGATTCCCTCCAAGCTTTCCGTTTCTAAGCTGAATCCAACGGTGCTCGATGAACCCGATGACAGCGCGGAAATATCAGATGTGCCAACAGTCACTTCGATGCCAAACTTTTTGCGCAAAGAAGAGGATAGCCTGATCACCGCTGCTGAACGCGGAACCGCAATGCATACGTTTATGCAATTTTGCGACTTTGGCCGTGTTCGTGCTGACGGGGTAGAAAAGGAGATATCACGGCTCGCTGAAGAGCAATTCATTTTTGAAACCGACAAGGCGAAAATGAATGTCCGAAAGTTAGAGCGATTTTTCGAAAGTTCGCTTGCCGCGGCTATTTTTGCTTCTGAGCGAGTCTACAGAGAGAAGCGCTTTATCTTAAAATATCCCGCTCGCCTATTCAGCGATGCTGAGGACAAGGACGTGCTTGAGAACGAAGAAGTTCTTGTGCAAGGCGTCATTGACTGCGCATTTTACGACAAGGACAATGAGCTTGTTCTTGTAGACTATAAAACCGATTTTTTCCCAAGAGGAACACCGCGAAATAAGATCGAGGCTGTATTGCGAGAGCGCCATTCTCGACAACTTGGCTATTATCAGTTTGCCTGCGAAAAAATATTCGGCGTTTTTCCTAAACACACTTTCGTCTATGCGTTTGCACTTGATGATACTGTGGAAATCTAAAATTCAAATAAAAACAACAGAAAGGGGTTCATTATGAATCAGCTAAACCCAAAATTCGTTTACGTTTCGGCATGTTTTCCGCTCATTTCTATCGTACTCTATCTTGGCATGATGGTCTTGGGACTTGCGGATGGTTTCAATTTAATCGCGCTTCTTGTTTTCCTTGCGGCAACAGCAGGATGGGGCTTTGTTGGGGCGTTGCTTTCTCGCTCGCGCACGACGTTTACCAAATCTGCGCTGATCGCAAACGCCTTGCCGATCCTTTGCACGATCGTCTACACCATTCTTTATTTGATCGCAAAGATCAATGAGATGGAGCCCGAAGTGAATCTCACTGGTGAAGTTATCATCACGACGCTTGATGTTGCGGAAATCATCGGCGGTCTTGGCACGGGACTTTTCGGTTTTCTCAGCACATGGATATATCCTTTTGCGGATCTTGGCTATTTTGAAGTTCTTCTTAATCTTGCCTATAGTATCATTGCTTTTGCGGTCGGTTTTGCGATCGGTTCTTCTGCAAAACCAAAAAAGAAAATGGGTGACGAAAAGAAATCGAAAAAGCACGCTTAAAATTTTGTCACAAAACAAGCCTTCTTCCATAAGATAGTA
>JBGVIG010000306.1:0-1401 GCA_045122995.1 Eubacteriales bacterium
CGCAATAACCGCCATCGTGCCACCTCCAAATACCTGAAAAAATATATCGCTGACGGCAAGATGGGTGATATTTACTGCGGACGTTGCGGTTGGATCCGCCGTCGCGGTATCCCCGGCAAGGGCGGTTGGTTCACCACAAAAGAACAGTCCGGCGGCGGTCCCCTCATCGACCTCGGTGTACACATGATCGACCTTGCGATCTGGCTTATGGGCAACCCCACCCCCGTTGCCGTCACCGGTTGCGCTTACACAAAATTCGCTGATAACGAAGTTTGCGATTCCATTCACTCTGCTTTCGGTGATAAGAAAGCCGACGGCATCTTCGACGTAGAAGACCTTGCAATGGGCTTTATCCGTTTTGACAACGGCGCTTGCCTGCAGATCGAATTCTCTTGGGCGTCCAACATTGGCAAAGAAGAAAACTTCGTCGAGCTTCGAGGCACAAAATCCGGAGCAAAGCTTTCCAACCGTGGCGGTCTTCAGATCTTCTCTGAAGAATACGGTCAGCTCACCGATCTCAACCCTGTTATCAATGAAGAAGCCGGCATTCCTCAGCACGAAGCAAATCTTCGCCATTTCCTTGATGTTTTGGACGGCGCAACACCTGACTTCGTTCCCGTTCAGGGTGTGAATATGATCAAGATCCTCGAAGCAATGTATAAATCCGCTGAACTTGGTCACGAGATCAAACTGTAAAAACGGAGGATTTTTTATAATGAAAGTTACAATTTGGAACGAAAACCTGCATGAACAAAGCAATTCCCGTGTTACAGAGCTCTATCCCGGCGGTATCCACGGCTATCTGAAATCCGTCCTCGAGTGCGATGACATCGAAGTTCGCACCGCAACCCTCGATATGCCCGAACACGGTTTGACCGAAGAAGTGCTGGCAGATACAGACGTTCTTCTCTGGTGGGGACATATGGGACATGCCAGAGTCAGCGATGAGATCGTTGACCGTGTCCAGAAAGCCGTCCTTGGCGGCATGGGTCTTGTCGTTCTTCACTCGGGACATCATTCCAAAATCTTCAAGCGGTTGATGGGTACGACCTGCAACCTCAAATGGCGTGACAACGCCAGAGAACGCATCTGGATCGTGAAGCCGAATCACCCCATCGCAAAAGGCGTTGAAGACGGATTCCTTCTTGAAGAAGAGGAAATGTACGGTGAAGCTTTTGATATTCCCAATCCCGATGAAGTCGTTTTCATCGGCTGGTTCAATGGCGGTGAAGTCTTCCGCAGCGGTTGCACATTCACACGCGGCAACGGAAAGATCTTCTACTTCCAGCCCGGTCACGAAACCAATCCCTCCTACCAGAACAAAAACGTACAGCAGGTCATCAAAAATGCTGTGCGCTGGGCTTGCCCCACAGAAAAGATTGATGTCGTGCCTTGTGTACA
>JBGVIG010000307.1:0-2380 GCA_045122995.1 Eubacteriales bacterium
TTCTTGCCGATCGATCGTAATGCGGCGGTAGGAGATCGTGTTGCGATACTTGTCGTTTGGTTCGATCCAAGCAAAGCCGTCCCAGCCGTCGTCGATCTCGTGCAAAGCACTCTCGTTTTGATAAAGCTCATTGAGCTTTTGAATACAACGCCTCATCTCCGTGTGGCGCGGATAATCAAGCATGAACCATTCGAGCGGATTCTCGGCGTCCCATTCTCGGAACGGCGCGAATTCCGTTCCCATGAAAAGGAGCTTTTTGCCCGGGTGCGTCATCATAAAAGTCATGAATGCGCGCATGGCTGCAAACTTTTCGTCATATGTACCGAACATCTTATCCACAAGGTTTTTCTTTCCCTGCCCCACACCGTCGTGAGAAACGGGAAGAATATAGTTCTCCGCAAATGCGTACATCATCGGGAACGTCAGCTTATTGTGGCAAAACTGTCTTTTCACAGGATCTTCGGAAACATATTCGAACATATCGTTGGCAAAGCCAATGTTCCACTTGAAGTTAAATCCAAGCCCACCCTCATAAACCGGTTTTGTGATCATCGGCCACGAGGTCGACTCCTCTGCGATCATAAGGGTGTGAGGAAATTCCGCAAAAAGTGTGGAATTGAGTTTTTTGAAAAAGGCAATTGATTCCAGATTATGGTTATTTCCATAAACATTGGGATACCATTCGCCTGGTTCTCTGTCATAATCAAGATAAAGCATCGATGCGATCGCACCTACGCGCAGACCGTCCAGATGGAATTCGCGCAACCAGTAAAGCGCGCTCGAAATGAGGAAAGATTGCACCTCGGGTCTTGCGACGTCGAAATAGCGCACACCCCATGTTTTGTTTTCCATGCGGTCTTTACCTTGATATTCATAAAGCGGAGAACCGTCAAATTCAAAGAGGCCATGTTCATCTTTCGGAAAGTAAGCGGGAGTCCAGTCCATAATGACACCGATACCGTTTTCATGCATTTTCCGAACGAAATATTTGAAATCCGTCGGCGTGCCGAAACGAGAAGTCGGTGCAAAATATCCCAGTGTCCGATATCCTCTTGCATCATCGGAAAAATACTCCGTAACGGGAAGCAATTCCACATGTGTGTAATGCATCTTAACAAGATACGGTGCCAGTGCATCTGCAATCTCTCGGTAAGAAATCGCTTTGCTTTCTGTTTGACCGTCATTCATTTGCCAAGACCCGAGATGTATCTCGTAGATATTCAGGGGCGCACTGTAAAAATGCGCTGTCTTCGTTCCCTTTTGCGCAAAAAGAGCAGCTTTCTTTTCCGAAAAGCGATCATCGTTCCATTCGAACTGATCTTCGTGGCAAAGGATCGAAGCCTTGTCCCCATCAGATGCAAAGCATCTTGCATAAGGATCGGATTTTCTGTGTATACCGCTCGGTGAAACAACTTTATACTGATAACGGCTGTTTTCAAGAGAATGCTCACAAATAAGTGTTGCGCTCCAGATACCCGAAGCGGGATTTTTATCCATGGGTAAGCTTTCGTCCCAGTCGTTAAAATCGCCTATAACATAAATTTTGTCGGCACGCGGAGCCCAGACGCGGAAAGTATAACGATAACTACCGTCCACTTTCATTTCAAGGTGTGCGCCGAACAAATCGTATGCATAGGAATTGTTTCCCTGACAAAAAAGATAAGAAGCATATCCGTTTTCATGTTCCGTTTTCTGCATGAACTTCAACCTCCTTTTTCAAAAAATCCGCGGGAGATTTTATCGTTAAGTTTATTATATAATATCCGCAAAAAAAAAGCAAGTAGTCACAGCTTTTTTTCCGACTGCAAACGCAAAAAAAGAATGATTTTTCACAAAAAATTCAAAAAGAAAACCGAAACTATCAAAAAGTTTCGGTTATGTTTCAAATTGTTTTTGAAAATGTTTCATCTTTCTGCAAAATGCCGTCTTTCATGTCATATTTTTTCGTTGCAAAATATAAAATTTCCGCATGATCGTGACTGATGAAAAAGCAACTTTTATTTTTGAGAAAAATCTTAAATTCTTTCATTACATTTTTTTGATTTCCCCGTCAAGACTTTTGAAAGGCTCGTCAAAAAAATAAATATCCGCGTCATATGCCATCGCTCTTGCCAGAGAAACGCGCGCCGCCATGCCGCTCGAAAGCTCTTCGGGATATAAATTTTCCACCTCGAAAAGTTCCATTTTGCAAAGACATTCAAGTGCCCTTTTTTCTCTTTCTTTTTTATCCTTGATATTCATCACGCAAGTGATATTTTCCAAAACTTTCGCAGAAGGAAAAAGTCTTGCTTCCGCAAAACAAACGGCAATCTTGGCATCAGCCAAAACCTTGCCGCCATCTGCCTTTTCCAGTCCTGCCGCAATGCGCAAAAGTGTTGTT
>JBGVIG010000308.1:0-1757 GCA_045122995.1 Eubacteriales bacterium
CACACGGAAGCGGCAATGCCGCCGACTTCCCGTCCGGGTCACCACGTAAGGAACACTAAAAAGTGTTCGTTTTTTCTTTTTTCATTGTTTCTTTTTTGCATAAATTCACAAAAAGTTTCAAACTATTGACTTGCAATCAAAAATATTATATAATATAATATTAGAAGCATGATGGCAAAGGAGGGACACCTCATGGCAGAAACATGGGAAGATTACGGCGATCTCGCCGAAGAGGAAATATATCAAGCCAAGTCCACACTTGGAAAAATTTTCAGTTTTCGCACTCTTGGCAAGGTTCTGAAATTTTTAGGACTTTGTATCGTTCTTTTTATATATGGCATCTTAGCATTTCGACTTTGCACACAAAAGCCACCGAGTTCCGTTTCTAAACTACTTTGGACAGACAGCACGCTTGCCGCATACGCCGCAGAAGGCGACAATATGGTAGTTTATTCGCACGAACCGACCGAATCCATCGCCAAAGACGGCTACTTCGGGGTTTATGACGTTTTGTATATCCCTGCATCGCAGGAATTCCAGGTGACAGTTCGTTATAACAATAGTTCCACGAATAAGCTTTATGACGATCTTTATACAAAAGCTTTGGCAGAAAGAGAAGCTGCCATTCGCGCAGAGATCCCCGCAGACGAATCTCGCACCAAGGAAGAGCTGGACACGCTCGTGGAAGAAAAGCTCACCGCTTCTCTTGCGAGCGATCCGATCGAAGTGGATATCGCAGATATTCCGTTCGTATTCCTGCTCCGTGACGATTACGGCAACGTTTACACGAGCTATCATTACGTTTTGACCTCTCAGACCGTATATCAATATATGCGTATCTCGTTCCAAAACGTCAATCTTTTTGGTGACGCGCGCACAGCTCCGAACGCCTTTTATCCCACACCGGAAACACCTATCCCGGAATACATTTATAAAGGCGCAAATCAAAGTGACGGCAATGAGATCCGTTATCTGTTTTTGGATATGTACGATGCCAACAACGTAGATATCAATGGACAAACCTTCGCATATCCTCTTCAGGTGTACAGGAACACCTTTGAACTCAAGGAATATGATTATTCCAAAGAAATTTTGACAAGTAAAACGGAAAATCTCATTTCCGTTGATCTGCAATAAATCAATATCATAAAAATCACATAGACCGACTGTGCCGAACGATCGCGCGATATGTTGCCGCAAGGTATTATCGTGAGGAAAGTCCGTGCTTCACAGGGCAAGGATAACGGATAACGTCCGCCGGAGGCGACTCCCGGGAAAGTGCAACAGAGATATACCGCCGCATTTTTGCGGTAAGGGTGGAAAGGCGAGGTAAGAGCTCACCGACAGGCAGGTAACTGTCTGTGCCATGTAAACCCTATCCGAAGCAACACCTCTTTTCGATTCGGTCTGCCCGACCGAGCTTCGGCTCCGTGGGAGGTGGCAGAGAGGGGGCAACCCCTTCGAGCTGTTTGGTAACAAACAGCAAAGATAGATGATCGTTCTCGACAGAACACGGCTTACAGGGCAGTCGGCCTTATGATGAAAAAATAACGCACACATCGTTTTTGATGTGTGCGTTTTTATTTTTTAAAGAAGTTTTTTTCCGATACCGCCGTTTCTTTTCGGGATCATCAGCACCGAAGGCTTCACTTCTTCACTGATATTATTGGCAAGAAGAAGCTCGGAGATCGTCGTGCTGTATTTTTTTGCCACGTCCCAAAGCGTATCTGCCGCCGCAAGATAATAAAGTGTCAGAG
>JBGVIG010000309.1:0-6060 GCA_045122995.1 Eubacteriales bacterium
TTGGTTTCCAAATGGAAATCAAAATTGATAAAAGTTTTACCCGTCAGTGTGAAACCATCAAGCGCAAGTGTGTCGATCTCGTTTTCATAAGGTGTTTCATAAACAGCACATTTTAATTCCCAAAGATGACGTTCCTTTGGAAAAACGCGAATGAGTGTGCCGCCCTCTTTCAAAACGCGGGAAAATTCCACCGCATCATAGGGAGCGAAAAGGTTGATCAGAATATCCACGCTTTCGTTTTCCGCAGGCAGATCAAAAATGCTTGCTACGGCAAGGCGAATGCTTTTATCCCGTACTGCGCAGGCATGGATTGCATCTTTGGAAACGTCGATGCCGTAAATACGCGGAGAAAGTCCTGCGGTGTCCATCGCGCCGCGAATGTGAGAGGTATAAAACCCTTCGCCGCAACCGGCATCAAGGAGTGTCGCATCTTTTTTTGCGTGTCGGAGAACAGCCGCGGTCACCGCATCGCGCAGCGGATTGTAAAATCCTGCGTCCAGAAATGCTGTTCTGGCTTTCACCATCAGCTTGTCGTCGCCATGGCGAACGCTTCCGCCCTTGCCGGGACGGAGCAGATTCACATAGCCTTGCCGTGCCATATCAAAGGCATGTCCATTTGGACAGGCAAGGGTACGCTCTTTTTGCATAAATTTTTGTTTGCAGATGGGACAAGTGAATTTGTTCATTGATGCTCTCCTTTTGTGTGGCTTTGCCCCACGCCCCACCAAGGGGCATTGCCCCTTGGAACCCAAGGTGAGGGGAATGTATGGAAAGGAAAATAGAGAATTTTTTCGCACAACGTAGATGTGTGGCACAAAACGAGCGATTCGTTTCTTTTGATCCAAACTTTTCTTTTCGCAAAGAAAAGTTTGGTTACATGTATTTCTCAAAAAGGACGGCGATGCGTCCTTTTCGGGTGGTGCCGAGTGCTTCTTTGAAATACGCCTTGCCTTTACCGCGCAAAACGATTTTGTCGCCTTCGCGAAGTATTTTGTCTGTTTTCAGCACTTCTGTGTCATTGATGAAAACAAGTCCTCTTTCGATCGCTTCCGCGGCGGCGGTGCGAGAAAGTGAGAAAACGGCGGCAACCATGCCGTCTAAACGAAGAGAAGCCACACTTTCGCGGATTTCTTCTGTACTGATCTTGGGTGGTGTGAGCGCTTCGATGGGTAGGATTTCGGTCTTTAAGGCGACATTTCCTGCTTTTTCGTAGTTTGCCAGAAGATAATCAGAGATGGATCTCAAAACGAGAATATCTGCACCATTTTCATAAACGAGGATATCACCGATCACACTTCGTTCCACACCGAGCGCAAGCAGAGAACCAAGATAATCTCGGTGGGAAGGTGCTTTTGCGCCTGCCTTTGCGCGGCATGAGAAAAGACAGATGGGATTGTCCTCTTCTGTGGGAAGAAAGGGAACTGTGCTATCGATATAATCAGGGAGAATGAAGAGAATGGCACGTTCCGCTTCGGCATATCCGCCGTAGAAAGCAAACGCTGCGCCGTGTTCTTTGCAAACAGAGGCGGCAAGAGAACGCTCGGAAAGGCTTAAAAATTGCGTATTCGTGATCATATAACCACGTTCAGTAGCGAGGACCTTATCTTCGATGCGAGAGATTAGAATTTCCTGTTCATTCAAGGTGATAGCTCCTTTTATTTAAATCTTTACAAATGCGCAGTTTTGTGTTAAACTGAAAACGGTAATATTATTTTTGCGAAAGGAATGATTTTATGAGTAACATTTGGCATGATATGAACCCCAAGCGCATCTCCGCGGAAAAATTTGTTGCCGTGATCGAGATCACCAAGGGCTCGAAGAAAAAATACGAGCTGGACAAGGAATGCGGCTATCTGCGTTTGGACAGAATCCTTTACACTTCGACACATTATCCTGCAAACTATGGGTTTATTCCGCGTACATACGGCGATGACAATGATCCCTTGGACGTTCTTTTGCTTTGCTCCGAACCCATTGATCCGATGACGATCGTGGAATGCTATCCCATTGGCGTAATCACCATGATGGATAACGGCAGAAGCGATGAAAAGATCATTGCCATCCCCTTTGAGGATCCGAACTACAATATGTATACGGATATCGCAGATCTTCCTGCGCACGTTTTCAATGAAATGAAACACTTCTTTACCGTATACAAAGCGCTCGAAAATAAGGAAACTGCAGTCAGTGAGGTTCAGGGCGCAGAGGCAGCGAAAGAGATCATTCGCGAATGTATCATTCGCTATCGCGACACATTCTGCTGATCATCTTCTTTCCACAAGGAAGAAGAACGGCGATGTGGGAGAATTGACAATCTTAAATTTAGAAGCACAGAGCTCGCGACGGTCAAGCGTTTCGAGCTCTTTTTCTATGAGCTGACCTTCAATCGTGCCTTCTTCGTGACCGGGATATACGGCGATGAGAAGCGCGCCATCGCGGTCGAGCAGAGAAATCGCCGCGCGAACGGCTTCCATCGTGGTGTCACGCTTGGTGGTGATGGCTTTGTTGGCACCGGGCAGGAAGCCGAGATTGAACATACCGATGCAGATCTTTTCGTTTACATAATTCAGTACATTGGAATGGGAATCGAGAATAAGCTGATAGTTGTCGGCAGGTGCTTTTTCTTTGAGAAGTGCTTCGGTGTTTTGAAGTGCCTGCGGTTGAATATCAAAGGCATAGACCTTGCCGCCTTCTCCCATCGCTTCGGAAAGCCAAAGGGTGTCGTGTCCGTTTCCCATGGTGAAATCCACGGCAACACCGCCTTTTTTGATATGAGGAATGAGAAAATTTTTTTCGATCTCAAGAAGATTGATCATAGTTTGGTGCTCCTTAATCTTAATTTATAGAATATCCTTCAGTAACGTTTCGATTTTTTCTTCATAGCCGCGGCGGTCGCGCAAAAAGCACATACCGTGTCCGGCATCTTCTACGGTGAAGAGCATTTTTGTTTTTGCGGCACAAGCTTCATAGTTTTGTACGGACATTTCGTATGGTACAAAAAGATCGCCTGTTCCATGTGCGAAAAGAACGGGAATCGTGCAATTTTTCATTGCTTCCACCGTGGAAGCTCCCGTGAGGCTGAAGCCACCGAATACACGGGCGAAAAATTTCGCGATATAGGCGCAGGGGAAGATGGGAAGTGTCTTTGTAGAATGGATCACTTTACAAATGATCTCCCACGGAGTGGTGAAGCCGCAATCGGCGATGATGGCATGAATGTTTTCGGGTAAGCCAAGGGCTGTAGACATCAGGATTGTGGCAGCGCCCATGGAAACGCCGTCCATGACGATGGGAAGCTTTTCGCCGTATGTATCGCGGATCCATTCCGCCCAGCATTTGCAATCATAGCGTTCTTTTACGCCGAAGGTGATGTAGTTGCCGCCGCTCTTTCCGAGCGCGCGCTGATAAGGTGCGACGATATTGAAGTTTTTTTCGTGATAATAACGGAAAACAAGGCTGAAATCGTGCTTGGGCGATGTGAGAAAGCCATGCATGAGAAGTACCGTGGCTTTCGCGTTCGGCACTTCCAGCACTTCTGCATGAAGCTCAGTGCCGTCGAACGAGTGAATCACCGCATCGCGCGGGTTCATGGATTCGAACCAAGCAATTTCTTTCTTACATTCTTCTTTATAGTCTTCGCCGAGCGTGTCCACAAGGGAAGATGTGTCAACGGCGGTTTTTTTCCCCACGTTCTTTCTCGGCGTGCGATAAAGTGTGCCGAAAAATACTGCTGCCACCGCAATGACGGAAAGAAGAAAGAGCGCCGCGATCACGATGAGAATGGTGTAAAGTATCCACATAGTGGTTGTCCTTTCCTTTTGTTTGAAAATTGAGAAAGCGTATAATATTACTACTATATTATCATATTGGTGTGAAAAAAACAATAAATTGCAAAAAAATCTTTTCATCATCTTACTTTTTTGAGAAAATATATTGTAATTGCGGCGAAAAAGATGTAAAATAATTTTGTTAAAGAAAAAATTTTGAACGGAGATGATATCATGGCTACTATGCTTGCTCTTGTAAAAGAAACTGCTGCGCCGGGTCTTGTAATGAAAGAAGTTCCCGTACCCGAGCTTGGCAAAAATGACGTAAAGATTAAAATCCGCAAAACTGCAATCTGCGGCACCGACCTTCATATCTATAACTGGGACGTTTGGTCTCAGAATAACGTGAAGCCCGGCACCGTGATCGGCCACGAATATGTGGGTGAGATCGTTGAAGTTGGTGAAAACGTAGAAGGCTTCCAGGTTGGTCAGAGAGTGACCGGTGAAGGTCATATCGTTTGCGGACGCTGCCGCAACTGTCTTGCAGGCAACGGTCACCTTTGCCGCGAAACTAAAGGCGTCGGTGTTAACCGTGATGGTTCCTTCGCGGAATATCTTGTGATCCCCGCATCCAACGTGCGTCCTTGCATTGACAGCATTTCGGACGATCTTTACTCCATCTTTGACCCCTTCGGCAACGCGACACACACCGCTCTTACATACGATCCCGTCGGCGAAGACGTTCTCGTTACCGGTGCAGGTCCTATCGGTATCATGGCAGCTGCGATTTCTAAATTCCGCGGCGCTCGTCACGTCATCATTACCGATATTAACGACTACCGTTTGGATCTTGCCAAGCAGTTCGGTGTAATCACTGTTAACACGATGAAAGAAGACCTCAAAGAGGTTATGAAAGCCAACAACATCAAAGAAGGCTTTGACATCGGTCTTGAAATGTCCGGTAGCGGCATCGCTTTCAACCAGATGATCGAAAACATGGAAAATGGCGGCCGCATTGCACTTCTCGGTATTCCGAAAAACGGCATGACCATCAACTGGGATACCGTTATCTTCCGTTGCCTCACCATTCAGGGTATCTACGGTCGCCG
Source organism: Eubacteriales bacterium (assembly GCA_045122995.1). Taxonomy (GTDB): domain Bacteria; phylum Bacillota; class Clostridia; order Oscillospirales; family CAG-272; genus QALR01. The sequence continues at coordinate 4,877 of JBGVIG010000309.1, forward strand.
TATGTCTGAAACATGGTATAAGATGGCAGCAATGTTGGAAGGTGGTCTTGACATCTCCTCCATCATTACACATCACTACGATATCCGTGATTTCGAAAAGGGCTTTGAAGCGATGAACAGCGGTTACTCCGGTAAGGTTATCCTTGACTGGACGAAATTGCATGAAGAAAAATAAGGAGAATTTTTGCTATGAATAAACTTGAAGCACTTAGCTTTTATCACAATGAAGTGGAAAAGATCAAAGCGGACGGCCTTTTCAAAGGTGAACGCGTGATCGCATCTCCCCAGAGCGCAAAGATCACTGCCGCTGACGGCGAAAAAATGATCAATATGTGCGCAAACAACTATCTCGGTCTTGCGAACTCTCAGGAACTCATCGACGCGGCTTGCGAATGCTACAGAACCCCTGGCTACGGTTGCGCTTCCGTTCGTTTCATCTGCGGTACGCTCGATATTCACAAGGAACTCGAAGATAAAATTTCTAAATTCCTTGGTACCGACGACACCATTCTTTATTCTTCCTGCTTTGATGCCAACGGCGGTCTTTTTGAAACCATTCTCACCGCAGAAGATGCTGTTATTTCCGACTCTCTTAACCACGCAAGTATTATCGACGGTGTTCGCCTTTGTAAGGCTAACCGTTTCCGTTATAAGAACAATAATATGGAAGACCTTCGCGCTAAACTTGAAGAGGCGAAGAATTGCAGAATTAAACTTATCGCTACGGACGGCGTTTTCTCAATGGACGGTATCGTAGCCGATCTTAAGAGCATTTGCGACCTTGCCGACGAATATGATGCGCTTGTTATGGTGGACGATAGCCACGCGTCCGGCTTTATGGGTAAGACGGGTAGAGGTACTAGTCAGCATTGTGGTGTAGAAGGCAGAGTGGATATTATCACGGGTACTTTTGGTAAAGCGCTTGGCGGTGCGTCGGGTGGTTTTACTTCGGGTAGAAAGGCAATTATCGACCTTCTCCGTCAGCGTTCGCGCCCCTATCTTTTCTCGAACACGCTCGCTCCTGCGGTTGCGGCAGGCTCGATAAAAGTGCTTGAACTTATCGAAAACGACACTTCGCGTCGTGATAAACTTTTTGAAAACACCCGTCTTTTCGCTGAGAAGATTAAGGAAATGGGCTTTGACGTAATCGACGGTGGTACGCCTATTATCCCCATTATGCTTTA
>JBGVIG010000310.1:0-1439 GCA_045122995.1 Eubacteriales bacterium
TTTCCCGCTTCAGAATCTCAAGGGTGCGGATAAGCTTTCCAAAGAAGAAATGCTGGAAAGAGCTTTGAATGCTGCCAAACTCGTGCAGATCGATGAACTGATGGATCGCAAACCGAGTGAGCTTTCCGGCGGTCAGCAGCAGCGTGTTGCCATCGCGCGTGCGCTCGTAAAAATGCCGAAAGTGCTTTTGCTCGACGAACCGCTCTCCAACCTTGACGCGCGCCTGCGCCTCCAGACAAGAGAAGAGATCCGCCGTATCCAGAAGGAAACAGGCATCACCACCATCTTCGTTACTCACGACCAGGAAGAAGCGATGAGCATCTCCGATATGATCGTGGTTATGAAGCTCGGCGTGGTCCAGCAGATCGGCAAACCGCAAGAGGTTTATGACGATCCCAAAAATCTTTTCGTTGCCAAGTTCCTCGGCACACCGCCTATCAACGTTTTTGACGGTAACGTGAAAAACGGCAAGCTTTATATTGGTGAAGATGCCGTACTCGATGTGAAAAACGTTCCTGACTGTGAAGTGACCGTCGGTATCCGCCCGGAAGGCTTTACACTCGATCCGAACGGCGCTTTGCAATGCGAGCTTTCCAGCGTGGAAGTTATGGGACGCGACGTGAGCGTGGTATCCAAACACGCAGCATCTCTCAATCCCGTGATCCGCTCCATCATCAATGCGGATAACAAGATCGACGCAGGTGCCGGCGTTGTTCGCTATACGCTCAAACCCCACAAGGTCTTCCTTTTCAGCAAAGAAGACGAAACAAGAATTGATTTTGAGGTGAAATAATATGGTTGAAAGCAAACACCCATGGAAAGCATGGATCTACCTTGCTCCCGCGATCGTGCTGCTTTTGATCTTCACCGTGTGGCCCATCATCAATACCTTGCGCATGGCATTTTTGGAAGGCTACAGCACGATGTCTGCTGTCGGCGGTGCAGTTTATAACTTCGGCATCGGTAACTTCAAGCAAGTATTACAATACAAGGATTTTCTCCGTTGTCTTACCAACACGATGCTTCTTTGTGTGTTGACAGTTCCGCTTTCCACGATCTTGGCGCTGCTCATCGCTGTTTGTCTGAACGCGATAAAGCCCCTGCAAAAATTTTTGCAGACGATCTTTTTCCTGCCCTACGTCACAAACTCCATCGCCATCGGCATGGTGTTCGCTGCCATGTTTAACATGGTCGGCTCTGCGTTCGGCGGTGAAAACGAGATCATCATCACGGCAGGTATCATCAACAACGTGATCGAATTTTTCGGCGGCGAAGCCATCAACTGGATCAACGCCGGCTCCTCCTACGCGGCAAATATCGCCGTTATGGTCATTTACATCGTCTGGAATGCACTGCCCTTCAAGATCCTTATTCTTCTCGGCGGTCTTCAGAGCATCAACAAGCAATATTATGATGCAGCAAAGGTAGACGGCACACCG
>JBGVIG010000311.1:0-3409 GCA_045122995.1 Eubacteriales bacterium
ATGCTGGGGTATGGGGCAGAACCACATCTGTATAAAAAAGAAAAAGCAGGTTGACAAGGATTTTCTTGCGTGGTATAATAAAAATGTTATAATATGTTTTTTCAAAAATGAAATATAAAGAAAACCAAATTTTAGGAGGAATACATTTCATGGAACAGGCAAAACTTGCAATGCTTTCTGAAAAAGCCCGCGAAATTCGTCTTGGCGCTTTGAAAGCGGTTTATCATGCTGCTTCCGGTCACCCGGGCGGCTCTCTTTCGATCGCGGATATTCTTGCATATCTTTATTTTGAAGAGATGAACGTGGATCCCAAAGATCCCAAAAAAGCTGATCGTGACCGTTTCGTTCTTTCCAAAGGTCATACGGCTCCCGCACTTTACGCGACACTTGCGGCAAAAGGTTATTTTGATCCCGCTGAACTTGCAACCCTTCGTCAGATCGACAGCTTTCTTCAGGGTCACCCTGATATGAAACACACTCCCGGTGTGGATATGTCCTCCGGTTCTCTCGGTCTTGGTATTTCTGCGGCTTGCGGTATGGCGATCTCCGCAAAGCTTTCCAACGATACGTATCGTGTTTACACGGTTCTCGGTGATGGTGAATCCGAAGAAGGTCAGGTTTGGGAAGCAGCAATGTTCGCGGCTCATTATAAACTTGATAACCTTTGTGCTTTCATTGACTGGAACGGACTTCAGATCGACGGTAAAGTTTCCGAAGTTATGAATCCCACACCTCTTGATGAAAAATTTGCGGCATTCGGTTGGAACGTTGTTGTGATCGACGCGCACGATTTCGAACAGATCGAAGCAGCTTGCAAAGCTGCTCGTGAATGCAAAGGCAAGCCTACTGCTGTTATCTGCAAGAGCATCAAAGGTAAAGGCGTTTCCTTTATGGAAAATCAGGCAGGCTGGCATGGCAAAGCACCGAATGCAGAACAGTATGAACAGGCTGTCAAAGAATTGACAGAGAACTAATTTGGGAGGGAATCACTATGGCAGATAAGATTGCAACAAGAGAAGCTTACGGCAATGCGCTTGCAGAGCTTGGAGAAAAATATGATATCGTGGTTCTCGACGCAGACCTTTCCGAAGCGACGAAAACCGGTACTTTTAAGAAAAAATATCCCGAACGCTTTATCAACTGTGGTATTGCAGAAGGTAACATGATGGCTGTTGCGGCAGGTATCGCGGCAACAGGTAAGATTCCTTTTGCGTCCAGCTTTGCAATGTTTGCAGCAGGACGTGCATTCGAGCAGGTTCGTAACGAGATCGGCTATCCTCATCTCAACGTCAAGATCGGCGCGACACACGCAGGTATCTCCGTTGGTGAAGATGGTGCGACACACCAGTGCAACGAAGATATCGCATTGATGCGTACCATTCCCGGTATGACCATTCTCAATCCCGCAGACGGCATGGAAGCGCGTGCGGCTGTAGAAGCAGCTATTCTTCACGATGGTCCCGTATACCTTCGTTTTGGCAGATATGCTGTTCCTTATCTCTATGATGCGGAAAATTATAAATTTGAGATCGGTAAGGGTATCAAGCTTGCCGAAGGTACTGACGTGACCATTGTGGCGACCGGCCTTATGGTTCACATTGCTCTCGAAGCAAAAGAACTTCTCGCAGCAGAAGGCATTTCTGCGGAAGTGATCAATATCCACACCATCAAGCCTCTTGACGTGGAACTCATCGCAGAATCCGCGAAGAAAACAGGTGCTGTGGTTACAGCGGAAGAACACAACATTATCGGTGGTTTTGGCGGCGCTGTTTGTGAAGCACTTGCAGGCATTTGCCCTGTTCCGGTACTCCGTGTGGGTATGGAAGACTGCTATGGCAGATCCGGCAAGGTTCCCGCGCTTCTTGAAGCATACGGTCTTACCAAAGAGAATATCGCGGCAAAAGCAAAAGCTGCGATCGCTCTCAAAAAATAAAAACTGATCTTTCTCACTCCCGTGGGCTTTCCTTCGGGAGTGAAATGTTATTTTGTGGAGATACTATAAAAACCGAAAAAGGGAGGTGCGCAAATGAAGATACTGATGGTCACGATGGGACTTGGCATCGGCGGTGCGGAAACACATATCGTGGAGCTTTCCATTGCGCTGAAAAAATGGGGACATGAAGTCTTTGTCGCGTCGGCAGGCGGCGTTTATGAACATATGTTGACGGCGGCACAGATCCCACATGTTACATTGCCGCTTGACAGCAAAAAACCATCGGCGCTTGCGCGCTCCTATCGCGGACTTTTGCATCTCATTCGCCGTGAAAAATTTGATATCGTACACAGTCATGCCAGAATCCCGGCGCTTGTTTGCGGTGCACTCAAAAAGAAACTGGATTTTCGGTTTATCACCACAGACCACGCGGAATTTCGTGTCACACCCATTCTCAAGAGAATGACTGACTGGGGCGACTATACACTAGCAGTCAGCGAAGACCTCAGGGACTATCTCTTGAAAAATTACGATATTTCTCCCGACCGCATCGCGCTGACGGTGAATGGCGTGGATACGGAGCGTTTTTCACCCGAAACGGACGGGAGCGCTCTGCGTGAAAGCTTCTGCGCTGCGGATCGTGCGGTGATCCTGCACATCAGCCGTTTGGATCATGAGGTTTCTTCTTGTGCGCAAACGCTCATGGCGGCAATGCGTGAGCTTTGTGATCAAGCAAAGCTTGTGATCGTCGGTGACGGCGATTTTCGTGCCGCGCTTGAAAAAACAGCAGACGAGATCAATCGTTCCTGTGGGAAAGATGCTGTTCTGCTTGTTGGCGCACAGACGAACGTAGATGCTTATCTTGCTGCCGCTGACCTTGTTGTGGCACCGTCCCGCGCGGCGATGGAAGCACTCGCTTCGGGGAAGCTCACGATCGTTTCCGGTTCACAAGGCCATGGCGGTCTTTTTAGTGAACAGATCGCGGACGCGGCAAAGGGAAGTAATTTTTGCTTCCGTGACAGAGAAGTGGCTTCAGCAAAGCGTTTGGTAGAGGAGATCCGCGCGGCGCTTTTGCTTCCGCCCTATCAAAAAGAAAAGCTTTCTGCATACGGCAGAGCTTTTATTTGCGAAAATTATTCCATCGAACGTATGGCGGAAACACAGCTTGCTCTTTATGAAACGGCGATGCGTGTTCCCATGCCGCTTCGCGGTGATTGTGATATCCTTATCTGCGGCTATTATGGCTATGGCAATATGGGCGATGAAAACTTGCTTGCCGCAACGGTGCGTGAGCTTCGCAGACAACGTCCGGGTCTTCGCATTTGTGTGCTTTCTTCTCACCCGGAAAAGACGAGAAAAGAACATCTTGTTGATGCGGTATATCGCTTTGATATTCCGGCCATCATGAAAAAAATGAAAAAAGCGAAGCTTTTCCTCTTTGGCGGCGGCAATCTTTTGCAGGATAAAACGAGTACA
>JBGVIG010000312.1:0-2861 GCA_045122995.1 Eubacteriales bacterium
GCGTCGCGAACGGTCTTTTCCACGTCAAATTTTGCAGTGGTAGTGATTTCACCCATAACCATAATGAAATCGGTAGTTGCGGTTGTTTCGCAAGCAACTCTTGCGGTGGGATCCTGTGCGAGAATCGCGTCAAGTACGGAATCGGAAACGCGGTCGCAGAGTTTATCGGGATGTCCTTCTGTTACGGATTCGCTGGAAAAATATCTTTTTGCCATAAAATTATACTCCTTTTCTTTCTGTTTCATAATGAGTGCACAAAAAAACTCGCCTTCGTATCCCGAAAGCGAGCAGGTAAATTCACAAACACTCATCTATCGGGATTTAGCACCTTGAATAATACAGGTTGCCGGGCTTCACAGGGCCAGTCCCTCTGCCACTCTTGATAAGTCTTAACACCATGATAGTATAGCATAAAGCAAGAGAAATTGCAATAGGTATTTGTAAATTCTACATTATTTCCGAAAAAGAGAATATTTTTCGCACATTTTTTGTTCATTCAGCAGATTTTGATGCCTCTTTTTTCACTTTTTTACCCTTTAAGATCGGAGAAAGGTGCTTATAAGTGCAAAAAGTGAGCGCCAAACAGATTACACCCTTCACAAAAGTGAACGGCAAATTAAAAATAAGGAGCGCGCTGATCAAGCTATTCACAGAAGGCAAGATCAAACGATACAGATCAAGGATCATATCCATCGAACCACCAAAAAGCGCGGTGGCATAGAAAGGATATGTGATAAAATAATTGACCGGCAAGCTGACAAGCGATGCTGCCACAGCCCCTGCTGCAGAACCAATGATCGCACCGATCCTAGTCTTCATAAAGCGGTAAACGATTCCCGCGGGAAGCACGAGCGCCGAACCAACGAGAAAATTCGCAAGCTCACCGACACCACCTGTGTGCGAAAACGGAAGATGCAAAACGTTTTTAATCAGTTCTACAACAACACCTGCCACCGGTGAAATCGCGAAAGAAGCAAGAAGTGCCGGGAAATCCGAAAAGTCGAATTTCAAAAAGGACGGCACCAACGGCACCGAAAACTCAAAGAACATGAGCACAGCTGAGATCGCAGAAAGGATCGCAACGGACGTGATCGTTCTCGTGCTGATTTTTTGTTTGATTTTCATGAAATGACTCCTTTATAAAAAGGGGGTGTCACCGAAAAACAAAAATCCCATTTCCGAAAAAGGAAATGGGGAGATATTCTGATAGAATGGAACATCTTTTTGATCTTTTCTCATCCGGACTGTAACCGTCGGTGCAGGAATCTCACCTGCTCAGCTTTCGCTCGCGGACTTTACCGCCGATGTGGAATTTCACCAACCCCCAAAGTATTATATGTTAAAAGGGGTGCCGATTGGCACCCCTTTCGTATAAATCAAGTAAATCTTGAATTATTCGATGATTTCAGCAACAACGCCGGAACCTACGGTTCTACCGCCTTCACGAATAGCGAAACGGAGACCTTTTTCCATAGCGATAGGAGAGATGAGTTCAACAGTCATATCTACGTTATCGCCGGGACGGCACATTTCAACGCCTTCAGGAAGACCGATAACACCGGTAACGTCAGTTGTTCTGAAGTAGAACTGAGGTCTGTAACCAGCAAGGAAGGGTTTCTTACGGCCGCCTTCTTTTTCGGTCAAAACGTAAACCTGACCCATAAATTTGGTGTGGGGTTTAACGGAGCCGGGTTTGCAGAGAACCTGACCTCTTTCGATTTCGTTCTTCTGGATACCACGGAGAAGCGCACCGATGTTGTCGCCTGCTTCTGCCTGGGGAAGAAGTTTCTTGAACATTTCAACGCCGGTAACGGTTGTCTTGCGGCTTTCTTCAGAAAGACCAACGAGTTCAACTTCGTCGCCAACTTTAACAGTACCACGTTCTACTCTACCAGTAGCAACAGTACCACGACCTGTGATAGAGAATACGTCTTCTACAGGCATCAAGAAGTCGAGGTCAGCTTTTCTTTCAGGAGTAGGAATGAAAGAGTCAACTTCGTTCATGAGTTCGAGAATGCAAGCGTATTCAGGAGCGCTGGGATCATTGTTTGTGGAAGTGAGAGCTTCACGTGCGGAACCACGAACGATAGGAGTGTCATCGCCGGGGAAGTCGTACTGAGAAAGGAGATCACGGATATCCATTTCTACGAGTTCGAGAAGTTCTTCGTCGTCTACGAGGTCGCATTTGTTCATGAATACTACGATTGCAGGAACGCCTACCTGACGAGCGAGAAGCACGTGTTCGCGAGTCTGCTGAAGGGGACCGTCGGAAGCAGCAACTACGAGAATAGCGCCGTCCATCTGAGCAGCACCGGTGATCATGTTTTTAACATAGTCAGCGTGTCCGGGGCAGTCTACGTGAGCGTAGTGACGGGTTTCAGTTTCGTATTCAACGTGTCTGGTGTTAATTGTGATACCACGAGCTCTTTCTTCGGGAGCGTTGTCGATCTGGTCGTAAGCGAGAGATTCAACGTTACCGTTGCCGAGAGAGAGAGTCTTGGTGATAGCAGCGGTAAGAGTGGTCTTACCATGGTCAACGTGACCGATTGTACCAATGTTTACATGGGGTTTTGTTCTTTCGAATGTAGCCTTTGCCATTGTAAAGTTCCTCCTTAATTTGCGATTATATCGCTATTTTTTATTTTAATCTGAAATGAGATTAGGGGGTTCCCCACGGGGACGCGCCCCGTGAGAAAGATTATTTTGCGTTCTGCTTACCAGCGATGATTTCAGCTGCGATGTTCTTCGGAATTTCAGCGAAGTGACTGGGTTCCATGGAGTACTGACCACGGCCCTGTGTCTTAGAACGAAGGTCGGTAGCGTAACCGAACATATTGGAAAGCGGAATCATAGCTGTGATC
>JBGVIG010000313.1:0-4301 GCA_045122995.1 Eubacteriales bacterium
AAACACTCCCCGAAAATGAACGCATCACCGTAAACGGAGAAACTTACGTTCATTGGTACGATTGTATCACCGATTATATTATTTGACGTCAAGAGGAACGGAACTTCATTCCGTTCTTCTTTTTTGTAAGTTTTGATGGCTTTTGTTTTTGTGTCGTCTTTTGATGTTGACAAATGTCGAACGTCTATGATATAATGCAGGCGAATAGGGTTTTTATGCCCCAAAAAAGAAAAAAATCAAAGGAGAAGCACCTATGAAAAATACTGCTTTCCGTCCGAGTGCGGTGCCGCTCGCAACTGTCGATCCGTATTTCTCTCTCTGGTCTTTTGCCACAAATCTCACCGATGATTCCACACGCCATTGGACAGGCAGACGCATGGCGATGACCGGCATCCTTCGTTACGACAGACAAAATTTCATCTTTATGGGCAAAGCCACAGGCTCCGACCGCAACTACAACGAGCGCGTTCCCGTTTTGCCGCAAACAGGCTGCACCGTGACACCCACCTCCTCGATCTACACCTTTGAAAATGAGCTTCTTTCCATGAAGCTGATCTTCACAACACCCATTCTCCTTGATGACCTCGCACTTGCTTCCCGTCCCGTTTCTTACGTGCGTTATGAGATCACACCGAAAGATGGTGTCGAACATCATTTGGAAGTTTATTTTGAAATCTCCACAGAAGCTTGCATCGAAAGCACCAACCAGACTGTTGCCATCGGCAGAACGGATTACTCCATCTTCTGCGGCAACACCGAACAAAAGCCTCTGAACGCATCGGGTGACGATATCCGCTGTGACTGGGGTTATCTCCACCTTTGCCATCCCGACACCTTCGTTTCCTGCAAGCCGCTCAGCAAATATAAAAGAGGCTTTTGCAACGGCAGAGTCGATAAGCTTGCTGAAGATAAGATCTATACATACGAAGACCGTGCCACGCTCGCGTTTATCAGTAATGAATATAAAGATGTGTTCGCCATCGCTTACGATGACGTTCATGCTGTCAATTATTTCGGCGATATCTTCGATGGCTACTATAAAACAAAATACGGCACCTTTGACAACGCTGTAAAAACCGCACTTGTCGAAGCCGATGAAATCTTTGAACGCTGTGCGAAATTCGACGAAAAATTCACCGCAGAAATGAAAAAGATCGGTGAAGATTTTGCAAACGTTGGCGCTTTGGCTTATCGTCAGGCGTTCGCCGCGCACAAGCTTTGCGCAGATAACGACGGCAATATCCTCTTTATGTCCAAAGAGTGCTTCTCTAACGGTTGCATGGCAACTCTTGACGTGACCTATCCTTCCATTCCGCTTTTCTTGCTCCTGTGCCCTGAGCTTGTAAAGGGTATGCTTCGCCCCATCGCGAAGTTCGCAAGAAGCAATGCTTGGCATTTTGATTTCGCACCGCATGACGCAGGTCAATACCCGCTTTGCGACGGTCAGCGCTACGGACGAATGGGCGACGGTACCTATAATCCCGAAAGCCAGATGCCCGTAGAAGAATGCGGAAACTTCATTCTCTCCGTTGCCGCTGTTTGCCGCGCGGAAGGATCCGATGCATATGCCAAAGAAAATGCGGATCTTTTGAAAACATGGGCAGATTATCTTGTGAGCAACGGCTATAAGCCCGAAAATCAGCTCTGCACCGATGACTTTGCAGGACATCTTGCCTACAACTGCAATCTTTCCCTCAAAGCCATTACCGCTCTCGGCGCTTACGGTCAGCTCACAGGTGAAGCTTATTACACAGATGCCGCAAAAGATATGGCAAATCGCTTCCTTGTTGACGCAAAAAATGAAAAAGCAACCAAGCTCGCTTTTGATAAAGATGATACTTGGAGTCTTAAATACAACGCCGTTTGGGATAAGCTTCTCGGCCTTGGACTTTTCCCTGAAGAATTTTACGAAAGAGAGATCGCACTTTACACCGAAAAATGCGAAAAATACGGTGTTCCGCTGGATTGCCGCCGCTTCTACACCAAGCTCGACTGGCTCGCATGGACAACCGTTCTGACCGACAATAAAGAATACCGCCACAAGATCCACGCGTGCATCGCGGACATGGTCTGTGAAACCGCACAGCGTGTTCCTCTGACTGACTGGTATGAAACAAAGAGCGCAAAACAGTGCTCCTTCCAGCATCGCTCCGTTGTCGGCGGTTTCTTTATCAATATGCTTCACGGCAATAAAAATTTTCTTTAAAATACCCCCGGAGGAATCCCCCTATGTTAGATCCGCATTTGATTGCCAAGACACGTCCTCTTGCCAATCCCGAAAACATCATTCTGCACGATAATATGCGTATCACTGTCCTCACTGACAGACTTTTCCGCATTGAGATCGATGATGAAAAACGCTTCTGTGATGAAGCAACGGAAGCCGTTTGGTTCCGTGATATGCCCCCTGTTCCCTTTTCCACGGAAATCGACGGTGATACACTCACTGTGAAAACAGCAGGTGCCAAGCTTATCCTCACAAAGCCTTTTGAAAACAGCTTCGTGCTTCTTGACGGCTTCCGCAAACCCGCCAAGCTCGATAATGCTGAAAACCTTGGTGGCACCATTCCGACGCTCGATATGTGTGACGGTGGATTCAAAGTCGATTGGAATGGCAATCGCACTCATTTGAAATTGGATATGGGTGTCATCTCCCGCAGAGGTGTCGCCGTACTCGATTATTCCGAGTCTTCCATTCTCGGCAAAGACGGTTTAATCCACAAACGTGATCACGAAAGCACGGATCTTTATGTGTTTGCTTACGGTCACGATTACCGTGCAGCTGTGCGCGCCTTTTATATGATCTGCGGCAGTACGCCCAAAATCCCTCGCTATGCGTTCGGTAACTGGTGGAGCCGTTATCACGCTTATTCCGAAGAAGAATACATGGGGCTTATGAACCGCATGGAAAAACGCGGGATTCCGCTCACTGTCGCGACTGTAGATATGGACTGGCACTGGTCTACAACACTCGATCAGAAAAAAGGCATCACGGCGGCAGGCAAAGACAGCGAATATTACGGCGGCCCCGGCGGTTGGACGGGCTATAGCTGGAACACCGATCTTTTTCCCGATTATAAGCGCTTTTTGAAGCGTCTGCACGATAAAGATCTTCACGTCACCTTAAACCTCCACCCTGCAACAGGTCTTCGCTATTTCGAGGACATGTATAAAAAAATGGCAGAAGCGATCGGTATGGATCCCGCAAGTGAAAAACGCATCACCTTTGATTTCACCGATCCGAAGTGCATCAATGCGTATTTCAGCGTCATTCACAAGCCTTATGAGCATGATGGCGTTGACTTCTGGTGGATCGACTGGCAACAAGGTCCTCGCGCAAAAGCCGCCGGTATCGACATCATGTGGGTTCTGAACCACTATCACACGCTTGATAATGCAAAAGAACACGCGCCCATGATCCTTTCCCGTTATTCCCGATTCGGTGCGCACCGTTATCCGCTCGGCTTCTCGGGCGACACCTTCATCACGTGGGAAACGCTCGATTATCTGCCTTATTTCACGGCAACCGCTTCCAACATCGGTTTCACTTGGTGGAGCCATGATATCGGCGGCCACACCTTCGGTTATAAGGACGATGAGCTGTATCTTCGCTCCGTGCAGTTCGGCGTATTCAGCCCGATCAACCGTTTGCATTGCACCAATATGCCTTATTGCTCCAAAGAGCCCTCTGTTTATATGGGTGGTACTGGTCTTATCGCGGAAGATTTTCTCCGTTTGCGCCATCAAATGATCCCTTATCTCTATTCCGCGATGATCGAAACCAGCGAAAATGGTAAAGCGCTCATCGAACCGATGTATTACACCGCCCCCAAAGAAAAGGACGCATATCTCGTTCCCAATGAATACACCTTTGGTTCCGAGCTGATCGCAGCTCCCGTGACGACCAAAGCGGACAGCAAAGGACTCAGCAAGGTCACTGTTTGGCTCCCCGAAGGCAAATGGACCGATATTTTCAACGGAAACGTTTATGAAGGTGGCAGAACCCTTTCTATGGTACGTCCGCTTGAGAGCATTCCCGTACTCGCAAGAGCAGGCGGTTTCCTCCCGCTCGACGGCAGAGCCACCACAAACAGCGTTGCTGATCCCGACCATTTGCGTGTGCTTTCCTTTAACGGAACCGGCACATATACCCTTCATGAAGACAGCGGCGACACCATTTTCACAGCCAAAGAAGAAACCGGCAAGCAGATCGTTTCCATCAAAGCAGATGCAGGCGTGATCAGCCGCAAAATGACTCTCGAAATGAGAAATATCAAAAACGGTAAAGTTTCTGTGTTTGA
>JBGVIG010000314.1:0-2220 GCA_045122995.1 Eubacteriales bacterium
GATTTATGACTCCGATATTTATAATAAAAAGAAAGCCGACGGTGTGCCGTCAGCTTTCGATGATGTTATTCTTGGGGTTCATTCGGAACGTAGTTTTCTTCTTCTTCAGATGTTTCCTCGATAATGATGTTTGCCGGGATCGAAGGTGTCGGTTTAGAAACTTCGCCTTCTCGTGCAAGGCTGATCTCTTTGGCGTGTGCCATCAGTTCGCTTTCTGCTTCGATCTCTGTGCGATAAGGATATTTGACGATTACTTTATAGAACGCGGACACAGCGGTACCTGCCGAGGTCTTGTCCTTCAAGTGGAGAAGACGGTATGCGTAAAGCACGCGATGGGTAGAAAGACGTTGTCTTAAAATGGCGGAGAATTTTTTCATTTCCTCATAAAGCGCTGTTACCCGATCGGGATCACAAGTGGTGACAAGCTCCAGATAGAGCGCTTCCGATATGAGTGCCGCGCGGTAAAGCGGAATTTCAATATTTGCTTCTTCGCGCAGAAGTGTGCAGATCTCTTTTGCTTTTTCAAAATCACCCGAATCGCTTGCGCGATCAAGTGCTGCCATGCCTTGCCAAACGGTGAGCGGGTTTGTCAGCTCCTCGATCGGTGGTACGCTGAAAAGTGTATCGGGCATATCCTTGGTGCGGAAGCCTTTGGCATTTAGCGCAACGTATTGAAGCTGGTTCCAGAGCGCTGTTTTTGCGGCAAGACTTTTTTTCGCGTAATGCGTATTGGTGCCATCGTTGACGGATTTTTTTCCGCCGGAAGGAATGGCGTTGATAAAGTTGAGAACAAGACCAATCCAACCTGCCATGAAGCAGAAGATCTGGATCGTGGCATAGGTTTCGAGCATCACGGCAAGTACGATGAAGACGAGCGACATCGTGCCGCCGAAAAGAATTCCGCCGAGATTATAAAGCATAAATGGGAACGTGCCGCCTTGATATGGCGGCGGTGCCATGAGGCATTGACCGAGCGTGCCGGGCAGGGAATATTTTCGAAATCTCAGTTTGCCGTTCTCGCGAATCAGCATGACGTTGAAAAGACGGAACGAAATGAAACGGTATCCCGTTAAAAATCCGAAAATGAGATGCCCCAGCTCATGGAAAAAGGTGTTCAGCACGAAAGCAACGAAGATCGCCGCGATCATGACAAGTAGCGTGATAACAGCGACTGCGTGGCTATCATAGGCAAAATACATGAAAGCATACGCGATGCCGATGCAAAGAGCAAAATAGATGAAAAGTCCGAAAGAGCGAAGCGTTTTTTTCATAGGGTAGACCTTCCTTTTTACAGACTTTGAAATCAATAAGTTACCAGACGGTTGCGGAATTTACGCGCGACAGGGTTTTGGAGATGTGTTTCCAAATCTACTTCATTGATCACGATTTTGCCTTTACCGTAAGCTTTTTCGGCGCAAGCAAATGCAGAATAGAGCTTTTGTCCCCAAGCGCTTCCTTTGAGGGAGTTGCCGCTTGTGAGGATCGGTGTCATGCCCTCAGCGCGGAAAGTTCTGCGCAAAATGGGTGTGATGCAGTTCTCTTTTTCATTATACCAAAAACGGAAATCGTAAGGTGTGAAGCCTTCCACAAGCGCGTGACCTGTTTTACGGGAAACGAAATGGAGCGCGCGCATACCGCAGTTTTTCACAAATACTTCGGTGCCGCCGATGTCATAAACGCCGGCTTTCAAGTTTTCAATCAACAATGTTTTGCCATTTTCTGTTTCTGCGAGGAGCTCTTCTTTGCGCGCGAGAAATTCTTCGCCGTCTACGCGCAAAACGGTTTCTGTAGCGATTTCTTCTCTTGCGAAAACTTCGATCTCTTCGTCAGCATAGTGAATTACGTTTCCGCATTCATCTTTAAGGATTGCGCGAAGCGTATAGCTGTCGCGGTCATTTGTTTCGGGAAGCACAAACGCAGCGTCGCCCTGCATAAATACAGAGTTTTCACCAAATTTCGCTTCAAATTCACCTGCTAAAACAAGACTGCGGTTTTTATCGATCAGTTCCAAACGAACGGTATGGCCGTCTGCGGTGCGATGGGTGTCGTTACAGATGAAGATTTCGATATTCGCACATTCGCCGGCGAAATAGGTCTTTCTGTCATTGCGAATGTTGATCATGAGCGGTGTCAGCGCATCGCGATAAGCAAAGAAGGCAGGCTTGGGATTGCGTTCGCAGTCCACGACGGTCTTCATCCAGCCGGACGGCCATGCGTCGA
>JBGVIG010000315.1:0-2661 GCA_045122995.1 Eubacteriales bacterium
GTATCGTGCGTATCGTTTGGCAGCACGGAAACAGACACCACGAACGAATACGGTTCGCTTCCTACAGATGAACCTCATGAAACGACAGCGCAATCCACAAAAGAAACGGGCGGCAAAACCCCCGACAACACGACAACGGCAGAAAGCACAACGGAAACGAAGCCCCAAAAAGTAAGCACGCCGACATCAAACGAGTTTTTCGATTTCACTTTGCTTGAAAACGGAACCTATAGCGTTGTAGCAAAAGCAGATATCGCTTTGCCTGAAAACATCGTTGTTCCCTCAACCTATAACGGCAAAGCCGTTACGGAAATCGGCGATTATGCATTTAAGAGTAATGATTCTCAAAATCGTACCTTATTTGATGAAAATATAAAAAGCATCGAAATCCCGGAAGGTGTTAAAAAAATCGGTAACAAGGCTTTTAATTCCTCCCATATATGGGATTACGAATGGAAATCAAAATTAGAAAGCATCATCATTCCCAACAGTATTGAATACATAGGTGATAATGAACTCGATTCTATCCCCAATTTAATAGGAACGACAGTAGGCGTTGTTTCTTACCTCGGCAATGAAACAAACCCTTATTTAGTGGCATATAAATTTGATAAGTATACGAAAGATACCAATGTAAAAATTGAAGATGGCGCAAAAATTATTGCTTCCTACACATTCGATACATCTAATGGTTGTGATATCACCAATGTTGATCTTCCCGATAGTGTCGTGCAGATCGGCTACAGAGCTATTGTAAACACCTCTATCATTAATATTGATCTTCCTAAAAATTTGATTTATATTTCATGGAGTGCATTTTCCGGAACTGATTTGAACAGCATCGTTATTCCCGACAGTGTAACAACCATTGAACGAGATGCATTCCGCGCCTGTGATAAACTCACAACCGTAGAGTTCGGAAAAAATTTGCAATTTATCGGAGAAGGAGCATTCTCTTATTGCGAAAATCTTACAAACGTAGTCCTTCCCGAGGGATTAAAAACGATCGAAAAAGATGCATTTCGTCACTGTGATAATTTGGAAACGATCGAAATTCCCGATTCTATAGAGTGCATGGGTCGGTATATTTTTAATGATTGTGACAAACTTGCTTATCATAAAGAAAACGGCGTTACATATTTAGGAAACGCTAAAAATCCCTACGTGGTTTTGGTAAAGGCAGAAAAATCCATTTCAGAGCTTAAAATTTCCGAGGGCGTCGCTATTATTCTCGATAACGCTGTCACAGGGTGCGAAAATATTACAAACATTGTTTTCCCGAGCACCTTAAACGCAATCTCGGAATATGCCTTCCACGGTTGTAAAAGCTTGACAGAAATCGTCATTCCGGAAGGTGTTGTTCGTTTAGAAACTAATTGCTTCACTTACTGCGAAAAGGTTGAAAAAATCTCGCTTCCCAGCACCATAGAGTTCATCGGAACAACGCCATTCTCTTTGCATAGCATAGATTTCCCGATCTCCTATAATGGCACAATAGCAGAATGGAACGCAAGCGAAAACAATCCTTTGACAGTCGATAGTTATAACAACAACTACTACAATATCACAATCTCCTGCACCGATGGTGATATTGTTCTCACCAAACAGTAATATAAAAACGGAGTACCCACTCGGGCACTCCGTTTTCTTTTATCTTAAATTTTAAGCCCTGCTTCCAAAAGTTCTTTCATGATTTGTTTTCTTTGCTCTTCGGTATACGTTGTCATCGGGAAAGAAGCATTGCCGACTTCAATGCCCAGCTCTTCCAAAACAAGCTTACAAACAGGAATCACGGAATATTTCAGAATCACGTTAATGATCCTGTCCGCTTTTTTCTGTGCTTCTTGCGCGGTTGTTATGTCACCGGCAATAAAGCTATCGTAAATCTTGCGAATTGTGGGATACATAACATTGTAAGTAGAACCAATGCCACCGTCAGCACCGGCGGAAAGACCACAAACGAGCATTTCATCAGGACCATTAAAAATGTTGGCATCGGGACATCTTTCACGAAGCTTGATCAATTCATAATAGTTGGAAGAAGTCCACTTAACACCGGTGATATTATCGATTTCAAACAGACGGCAGAAAAGATCTGTGCTGATGTTGACACCTGCAGCAGCAGTATAATAGATGATCAGCGGAATATTGACGCTATTGGCAATCGCTTTATAATATTTGTAGATATCATTTTCGTCATATTTGAAGTAGATGGGTGCGATAGAAGAGATCGCATCTGCACCTGCCGCTTCTGCATGCTTAGCAAGCTCAATGGTGTTTCGGAAATTGATGTCAGTGATATGAACGATCTTCGCTTTGTCTGCGCCGATAAACTCGATGGATTTTTCACAAAGCTTTTTTCTTTCGGGAATGTCAAGAAGCAATCCTTCACCGGTAGCACCACCGATATAAAAACCATTGGCGCCTTGATTCATTTCATACTGAAGAAGCTTTTCCAATGCGGAAACGTTCAATTTTTCGTCTTTGGTAAGAGGAGTTACTAGCGCGGGATATACGCCTGTAAATTTTGTCGTCATAAAGAATTCCTTTCCTGGAGATTTTCCAGCATAAGATATGTTTATTTTTCAAATGTCCAAATCATCTGCATGATAACCGCAGGCGATTCAATTGATTCTTTGGCATAGAAAACAGTAAGAATAT
>JBGVIG010000316.1:0-1096 GCA_045122995.1 Eubacteriales bacterium
GATGAATATTACCGCTATATGCAGGAAAGCGGTATGTGGGAAGCGGACGGCTTTGATGGCTAAGCCTTGAAAATATATATGCAAAAAGGAGATTTTGCAATGAAAATTACTGTGAAAGAAACAAAAGTGATCTGTTCTAATCCGACAAATCCCAACCACGCATATTTCGGTTGGCCTACCGTTGCGCGTTTGCAGGACGGCAGACTTGCGATGGTTGCTTCCGGATTTCGCAGAGGACATATTTGTCCTTTTGGGAAAGTTATCATTTGCTATAGCGATGATAACGGCAAAACATGGACGCGCCCGAGCATTGTCATGGACACCCCTCTTGATGACCGCGATGCCGGAATTTTGCCCTTCGGCGAGAATAGCGTGATGATCACAAGCTTTAACAACACCAAGCAAGCGCAGTTAAATTGGAATTCAGCCAACAAAAATCCCTACATCGCAGGCTATCTCGATGTTTTGAACGCAGAAGAAGCAGAAGAAAAATATCTTGGCTCTACTTTTGTGATCAGTAATGACGGAACAAAAACGTTCAGTGAGATCAAACGCATTCCCGTGACTTGTCCTCATGGTCCTGTTTTGATGGAAGACGGTTCGATTCTTTACATCGGACGCACATTCTCCAAACACAATAAGATCATGGAAGATGACTGCATCAAATCTTATAAAGTTTTTCCCGATGGTACTTATGAATATCTCGGAAAAATAGAAAACGTCGATCCAGATCTTCTTTGCTGTGAGCCGCACACCCTTGTGCTTGAAAACGGAAAGATCATCGTTCATATCCGTGTACACAACAGAGGAATTTTTACGATCTATCAAGCGGAATCGTATGACGGTGCTAAGACATTCACAAAACCGCACCAGATTCTCGGAGATAAGGGCGGTGCTCCTGCCCATCTTTTGAAGCTTTCAGATGGCACGATCATTTCTACATACGGTCATCGTGAAGAGCCTTATGGCATCAGAATGATGTATAGCATAGATAATGGCGAAACCTGGTCTATTGACCATGAACTTTTTACGAAAGGTGTCAACCATGATCTTGGATATCCTGCTTCCGTAGAGCTTGAAAACGGTGATATTCTTA
>JBGVIG010000317.1:0-2725 GCA_045122995.1 Eubacteriales bacterium
TTTATTTTATTAAAAGCGTTGACGTTTTGTATTTTGGAAAAACGAAAGAAAACCGCTCACGCCTCCTGCATTTTTCCGCCTTCCACACGGTAAATGCGGTCAGCGATCGCCATCGTCGATTCTCTGTGAGAAACGAGAAGAATGCTCTTTTTCTTCTTTTGTTCACGAAGCGCTTTTAAGATAATACCTTCGTTGATGCTGTCCACATTGCTCGTCGGTTCGTCAAGCAGGATCAGCTCACTGCCGGAAAGGAACGCGCGTGCAAGACCGATGCGCTGTTTTTCTCCTGCGGAAAGATTATCGCCAAGCGCGCCAACGCGAGTAGCATATCCTTCGGGCAAGCTCATGATAAAATCATGCACGGAAGCAAGCTTGCACGCCGCCTCCAATTCTTCCTTGGTTGCATCTTTTTTGGCAATACGAAGATTATCCTCGATCGTTTCATCAAAAAGATACGTCACCTGGCTCACCATCGTCACGTTGTCCAGCAGATTGTCGCTGTCGATTTTGTCGATATCAATGCCGTTATAAGAGATCATGCCGCCCGATTTTTGCCAGAAGCGCAAAAGCAATTTCAAGAATGTAGATTTACCGCAACCGCTTTCACCCACGATGCCAACAATCTCACCTTTTTGTGCATGCATACAAATATCTTTGAGGATTTCGGTTTCTCCATCATAAGAGAAAGAAAGATCAGAAACAGAAAGATCACGGTAAGCGATCTTTTCTCCGTTTTCCACGGGAGTGACTACAGGTTTCTCTGCAAGAAGATCCAGCACGCGATCGCCGCTTGCAAAGGTCTGTGTCAAGTTGCCCGGCAACGCCGAGATCGCAACGACAGGACCAAAGCTGGAAAATACGGTAACCACGCCGATGATCATTCTGCCAAGAGAAAGCTCACCCGTATGCACAAGCAAGATTCCCACGATCAGTGTAACAAGGATCGCGATCGAAACAGAAAGCTCTGTAAAAGCAGCACTGCGCGTAATATTGTGTTTCATTTTTTTCGTTTCGCGAAGCAAAACCTCCGAGCGCGCATTCACTTCCTTTTCACGCTCACCGCCGGCACCATTGAGGACGATGTCTTTGACGCCCTTGATGCTGTCAAGAAAATATGCATTGAAAGAAGCAAATTCGCGGCGGTAATTCACGCCGGACACCTTCAGTCTTGCGGAAGAGATCATTGGTACAGCGATTGCGAGCAAGAGATATGCCAGTAGTGCTACCAGCGCAAGATAAGGGCTTGCCACCACAGCGACAAAAATCGTCACAAGTGTCGAAACGACCACGGCAATGCAGATAGGAGAAATCGTGTGCGCATAGAAAACCTCCAGCGTTTCGATATCAGAGGTGATCATAGCAATAATACTACCCTTTTGCTTGCTTTCAAGCTTTGCCGGGCAAAGTGTACGCAAAGCACCAAAGATCTTATCGCGAAGCACTGCTAAAAGACGGAACGCGATATAATGGTTGCTGTACTGCTCAAAATAGCGTAAAACACCGCGAAGCGCACCGCAGCCAATGGTAAATGCCGCGATTGCCCCATAAGAAAGAGAAATCGTTTCCCCAAGCGCCTTTGCAATACCGATTGCGCCAAACAAAGTAACGCCCATCGCAGAAAGGAAACCGAGCGAACCATTGATAACGGCAAGAACCATAATATATGCCAAACTACCAAGCAAAAGGATCAAATTCGCCATGATCACAGCGCCGCTACGGCGTATTTTTTTGCTACTTTTCATGCGAACACCTCCTTTGCATAGCCTTCTTCCAAAGCCTTTTGCGCCAAATAAAGCTTTGCATAACCACCGTTTTTCGCCATAAGCGCATGATGATCACCAAATTCCTTCACTTCACCGTTTTCCATGAAATAAATGTGATCCGCGGGCACAATATTTGCCAGACGGTGGGAAATTACAATCACCGTTTTTTCTGCAGAAAGCGCTTTGATATTTTTCATGATAATCGCTTCGCTTTCGATGTCGATATTACTCGTTGCTTCATCGAAAACATAGATATTTTTATTCGCAACAAGGCTTACAGCCAGCGCAAGACGCTGTTTTTGTCCACCGGAAATGTTGCTTGCGTCCTCGCTGATGATTTTATCAAGTCCACCGTTTTCACGCATAAACGATGCCAGGTTGACTTTTTCCAAAGCCTCCCACATCACTTCATCGCTCACGTTTTTATCCGCAAGATAGAAGTTTTCACGAACGCTTTGATTAAAAATATAAGTATTATAGCTGACTACTGCAAGATTTTGATAATACGATTCTCTGGTCACATTTTCTGCTTTTTTGCTGCCAACGGTGACATACCCACTCTTCGGACGGTAAGCGCCCACGATCATATTTACTACCGTAGATTTGCCGCAGCCGCTTTCACCGACAATGGCTGTCATGCCCTTTTCAGCAAACTTCATATCAATATTGTTCAAAACATCACGCTTACCGTCATAAGAAAACGTCACGTCATGAAGCTCAATCTCAGCACCGCTTACGGTTTCTTCCCCCCAAACAGGATCGGGCGTATCGAGGAGAGAAATGATCTTTCTGCCCGCGCTGGCACCATTCATCGCAACGTGAAAAGCACTGCCGAACGCGCGAAGCGGAAGGAAAAATTCCACCGCAACCAAAATGAGAAAAAGAGCTGAGATGGGGGAAAGTCCGCGGTTAATAACAGAGAATACCGCGATCGCAATACCAAGTCCCGCACCGCCGTAAGC
>JBGVIG010000318.1:0-4653 GCA_045122995.1 Eubacteriales bacterium
CTCCTCTCTCTTGGAAAACCGACCGTTCTTCTTCTCAATATGATCGACGAAGCTGAAAAAGAAGGACTTCAAATTCAAAAAGAGAGATTGGAAAAAGCACTGGGAATTCCCACTTTTTTCATATCCGCCGCAAAAAATCGCGGAATCACTGAACTTTTCACTCAACGCGAAAATTTATGTAAGTCACCAAAGAAAAAATTTTCCATCACGGACAGCAAGTCGCTCCATCGAAAAGCGGCATATCTTGCCGATTTTGTCAGCTCACAAAAGAAACCTTCAAACGCTTTCACCGACCGGATCGATCGATGGATCTGCCGCCCCTGCGTTGGCGTTCCACTCTTCTTTCTCGTTATTTATGCTGTGTTTTTTCTGACGTTTTCGGGAGTCGGTGATTTTCTCACAAAACTCCTCGAAAAAGGCTTTGCCTCTCTTTTGGAGTTATGCTACGAAGCGTTGGTCGCACTTGGCGTATCCAACACCTTTTCCCACTTTCTCGTTAACGGTGTCTTCCGCGGCATCACGTCCGTTCTCGCATTTTTACCGCAAACAGCAATTCTTTTTTTCTTCATCACTGTTTTGGAAGATTCAGGATATCTTTCTCGCGCTGCTTTTGTGATGGATACCACGCTACGCCCACTCGGGCTTTCCGGAAAAGCCTTCATTCCGTTTCTCGTCGGCTTTGGTTGCACCGTTCCCGCCGTCATGTCCACAGTCACACTGGAAGAAAAAGAAAGAGAATCCGTCATTTTTGCGCTTCCGTTCATTCCTTGCAACGCAAGACTCCCCACGCTAATTTTGATAATCAACGTCTTTTTTCAAAAGAAACGCGCACTGATTGCTTTTTATATTTATTGCATCTGCATCGCTACCGCTATGTTTTCCACGTGGCTCAGCAAAAGAAAAAACAAAGAAGCGCCGCCTCTTCTTTTAGAGCTGCCAAAATTCCGCATGCCTAATATATTTAACGTCACACGCGAAATAAAGCAAAAGTTAAAAGAGTTTTTAGTGCGAGCGGGAACGGTTGTCTTTCTCTCTTGTCTGATCGTGGATTTTCTGGGAACCTTTACACCAACATTTCAAATCGCCGCCTCAGGAAATGAAAGCATTCTGGCGAAATGCGGCATGTTCCTTGTGCCGTTATTCAAGCCGATCGGAATTGTTGACGGCAGACTGATCGCCGCGCTCGCGGCAGGATTTTTTGCCAAAGAAGCCATCGTTTCTTCGATCGAAATCACAATTCCGGAAGGAATTTCTTCTGTGATGAATCATGCGCAAGCGCTTTCTTTTTTATGCTTCAGTTTTCTTTACGCGCCCTGCATGGCAACGGTTTACGCCATGCGAAGAGAATGCGGTGTCCAAAAAACAATTCTCGCTCTTTTTCGTTGTTTTTTGATTGCGTATTGGCTGGCATTTATCGTGTATTGGAGTTTTCGCGTTATTTTTATTCATTTTTCTTAAATTCAAAAAACATTATCAATACTACACAAAAATAAAACGGCAAACACCTTAAAATTCATAAAAAATATTAAATTTTTTCATTTTTTTGCTTGACATATCATAATTTTGTGGTATAATAGAATTCGTATACGAGTACTATTATTGAAAGTTGTGATCCCGTGACCTCAAATATAGACACCTTGCTTCAAGATGTCCGGAAAGGCAATCCCATTTCTTTTGAAGCGATCTATCGGCTCTATACACCTCTGATCGAAAGCACAGTAAAATCTTGTTCCAAAGGATTTTCTTTTGCAGAGGCAGAAGCTGATGATATGAAGCAGGAAGCTGCAATCGCACTTTATAATGCGGTGCTGGCGTATGATCCCAGCCGCCACGTTTCTTTCGGTGCTTACGCAAAAGTATGTTTGAGAAATCGCGTGATCTCCTATATCCGTTGTTTTCATGACGCACCGGCTTCGGAACCTGAAAAGCCGCGAGATTCCGACTCAGAGGAATCCGGCGAAATCTCTCCCGAGCAACTCATTATCAACCAAGAATCTCTTTGCAATCTGAATCGCAGAATTGACGGCACACTCACGGATTTCGAAAAATCCGTATTCGCCCTATATGTTGGCAATATGTCCTATACAGACATGGCAAGGACGCTCTCCAAGCCAAAAAAATCCATTGACAACGCCATTCACAGAATCAAGGCAAAGTTGCGGAAACTTTTATAATCACTATATGCTATAATTCCCTTTTCAGGGATTTATATAAAAAGCAAATTTAATCCGTTAAGTTTGTTTTGATATGCCCAAGTAGCTTAATTAAAGAGCGTTGTTTTCAAAGGTGTCGGTCTGAGTCCGGCTGAGGGCGAAATTAAAACCATTTTTACAAAGCGAGGTAAACACAAATGTACCAGGACAAAACATTGAAATGCAAAGATTGCGGAGCAGAATTCGTTTTCACAGCCGGCGAACAGGAATTCTATGCTGAAAAAGGTTTCCAGAACGAACCCCAGAGATGCAAACCCTGCCGCGACGCAAAGAAAAACGCAGCTAAACCCGCAAGAGAACTTTTCACAACAACTTGTGCTCGTTGCGGTAAAGAAGCAAAGGTTCCCTTCCAGCCCAGCAATGACAGACCTGTATACTGCAGCGATTGCTATGCAGAAATGAAACAGCAGTAATTTAGTCCATATCGGAACTATCCCCCTTTCGGCTTGCCGAAAGGGGTTTGTTTTTGTTCACGGTCTGTTAACAAACAGCACGCTGCAATATGATATAATAAAGACAACAAAGGAGGTATTTGCCATGACAAAAAAGATGTTTTCCCTTCTTCTCACTCTTATTATGCTCTCCGCCACCATCATTTTCAGCGGTTGCTCAAACGGAACAGAAAGCCAGCCGTTTGATGATTTCATTCGCGTAAACGAAGATCAAGAAAAAATTTACCTAAGCGAGGAACAGATCAAAGAAAACATACCGGAAGAAAACTTTTCTCAATGGATCGAAGATGAGAAAATGCGAATCACGATCGCCGCTACTCCCTGCAACGAACTTTATCCTGAATGGCAGTCCGGAGGCATTTATCGCATAGAAGCTTGGTTCGAGTGGCTCGAGATTCCAACTCATCGCGGCACCGATAGTATTTTTGTAACCATGACACAAACGACTTCACTAAACAATACCTTCAGTGTTATGCGCTATCAAACCGTGGACGGTGAAATTTATGAAGAAATGATTACTCCGGAATTCGATATTGCCGAATGGAATCTCCCAAACAAAAACATCACCTCACTTCAGATCTATGAAGAGATTTACGTTGTCATGACTCGCCCTACACTGCACCAATACATCAATGGCTTTGCCGAGTATACGCATCATATTCCGATTTCAAAACAGCAAACATTCAGCTCCCTTATCCTTGTAGAATATATCCCCAACACCCAAGAATAACCGATTTCTTGAACAAGACGAAAGGAAGCCTTATCAAATCGTTCTTGACAAAATGCACCGTGTGCGATATCATTAAATAAAATATTCGAAATGAGGATTTTCCATGGAACAAAAACGCTTTTCCAAAAATGACGATTCTTTCATCTGTAAAAACTGCGGATTCGAGGTCAAACCTCTTGGCTACAGTTCCCGCAATCATTGTCCCAAATGCCTCTGCTCGCTTCATGTGGATATCAATCCCGGTGACAGAGCCAACACCTGTGGTGGCATTTTGCGCCCGATCAGAGTGGAGCCCGATCCCAAAAAAGGATACATCATCATTCATAAATGTGATAAATGTGGCGAGATCCGTCGCAACCGCGCCGCCAACGAAGCAAAAGTTCAGCCTGACGATATCAATTTGCTCATCAAGCTAACGGCAAATGAATTTTAATTCATTAAAAATTTCATAAATGTTTTCAGAAAATACACAGCCTTTTTTGTAATTCTATGGTAAAATAGAAAAAAAGAAAATCGAGGAAAACAGAATGAAATGGAAACGACTAAAAGAAATAGTGAAAAAATGGATTCGTTTTCTGATAAATCCGAGACTTCTCCTTTGTTTTGGCATCGCATGGATTTTCACGAACGGTTGGTCATATATTCTATTTGCCATCGGTACATATTTTTCGATTTCGTGGCTTGTCGCCGTTTCGGGTGCTTATATGGCATTTCTATGGCTACCATTTACGCCGGAAAAAATCATCACCGTCGTCCTTTCCATCGTTCTGCTCCGCTTTCTTTTTCCAAAAGATCAAAAAACGCTTGCGGTTTTGATCGAAATGCGTGAAAAATATCGCAACGCTGCAAAAACAAGATTCAATATTCTCAAAAACAAAAGAAAAATTTATAAAAATCAAAAATATGACCATAAATAAAAGCCGATCTTTTCAGATCGGCTTTTGCGATTTTATTAGGAATCTGCGTTTTTAGGATCCGCTTTTTTCAATTCAGAAAGACATTTATCGCAAATGATTCTTCCCTTAAAGAGCGAAGCGTTATCCATGCTACCGCAAAAGATACAAGCGGGCTCATATTTTTTGAGAACGATGGTATCTTCGTTTACAAAAATCTCCACAGCGTCACGGCTTCCAAGTGTCAAGTTTTTTCTGATTTCAATCGGGAGAACAATTCGTCCCAGTTCATCAATTCTTCTTACAATACCTGTGGATTTCATATAAATTACCTCCGTAGTACAACAATTACTGTATTTGGTAAA
>JBGVIG010000319.1:0-4822 GCA_045122995.1 Eubacteriales bacterium
ATCCGCTCCCTTGATGCTTGACCACATCAAATCGGGAGCGGATTTTATGACCACATGTTTGACCACTTTCAGAACCGGACTACCTGGACACAGCATCATATAATGGATATTTTAGCACATTTTCCGGATTTAATAGCACTCAAAAGACGCTATTATACATAAAATATGTATAATTATGCGTTGGGGTGGTAGAGGCCACAAGTTCAAGTCTTGTTACTCAACCTACATCAAAGGTCCTTATCTTTGCATAGTTCTCTCGCTTAAAAATTATATAAAAAGCTCGAACGAAATCGTTCGAGCTTTTTATATTACATAGCAATGTAGTTCATTGCGATGGTATTGGCAGAGAAAGCATGATTCCACTGTCCTACATTGCCACCGTCATGTGCAAGTACAGGTTCTTCCAATTCCGCAATACGTTCAGTTTTTCCATTCACGTAATCAAGAAGTCTGCGTTTGCAGTTTTTCACACGGGCAAGAAGACCGCCAAGACGCATATCCTGCATTTCAAAGCCATATGTTTTATTCACGGTTTCCCACTGATAACGGAATGCTTCATAGAAGGCAGTCCATTTTTCTTCAAAGCGTTCGTATTCGCCTTCTGCAAGAGCGCGAAGTCCGTCTTTATCTGCTTTTGCATAGAGATCACGAGTGCGCATACCAAGATCAAACTTCTCGGTCAAAATATCACAAAGAGTCGCCTGTGTTTCGAAAAGATAGCCAAATTCCGCATATTTTACAGTGCTTGCATGAAGCATCTTTGCATATTCTGCAAAAATAGCAGGATTTACGGGACGCTCTGCATTATGATCTACGATACCAAGGAAAGGATCGTTATAAAGACGATTTTTAGAATAATTGGAAGAACCGGTTCCCTCTTGAGGACCATAAATATAGTTCGGGAGATCCAATGCCAGCATGTCATCATATGCCACACAAGTAATCTCAAGGAATTTCGCTTTCATTTCTTCCTCGCTCATGCCTTCAGCAAGTGCTGCCGCATGCATAAGCGCAGGCAAAACGTCGAAAATCGGTGTTTCACCGCCATCATCACCCCACATCGTCAAGATCGCATTCTTCACACTGTTGCGAATACATGCAGGAATCGCTTCGATATTGCGACGCATACTGTAACGGTTATGAGGAGTAAAACCACCCCAACACCAAGCACCGCCCGCAAACCAGACACGATCGGGAGAAAGCTCATTCGAGCGCTCCATCATAGCGTCATAAACCTCAGGATCTGTATTATAATAATCCCAATAAACACCGGAAAGATCACACGGTACCTTTTCACATACTTCCTTGGAAATATGATAAGTTTCGCGTTTATCTTTCGGGATATAATAATTACCACCAAGATCAAGACGGAAAAACATATCATTCCACATCATCGGCTCATAGCCATATTTGCGAGCAAGCTCACAAACGCGATGCAAGTGATTCAACAAAATTTCATGACGATTGTGATAGCCGTTGTTGTCTAAATATTTACCAAGACCAACCATGTGTGCTTCATCCATACCAATATGAATTTTACGGGAACGAAGCGATTTGGAAAGGCTTGAGAACATCGCATCGATCAATTCATACGTACGTTCATCTCCTGCAAGCAAAATATCGTTGCAGTCACGAATTGTTCTGTAAACGTTCCAACGCACAAGCGCATTCACGTGCGCCAAGGTCTGGATACAAGGAATCATTTCCACACCAACAGAAGCCGCATAATCATCCAATTCACGAAGCTCCTCCATGGTGTATTTACCACGTTTATAGCCAAAGAACGGCTGTCCTTCGACCTCATACGTATCCTCCGTGTAAAGCATCACACAGTTATAGCCCATCTTCGAAAGAATGTTAATAAAGCGTTTCAGCGCTGTCAAATTGGGCACCGCATTGCGAGAGCAATCGATCATTACACCAAAATAATTAAAATTTTTCATACCTTTTCTCCTTTATTTTCATATATAAAAAACAGTACGGTTACTTGTTTCTATCAAAATTTATTCCACGCTTTCCTTCAAATTAAATACACTGTCGGATATTTTCAAAAATTCTTGTCGCAATCATTTCCATACCCTCATCTCCGGGATGCATGGCAACGCCATGATGTGTAAATTTTCCAAGCGCCATCATCGATTCATCCGCAAATGAAAGATCCACATACGGACAACCTAATTCTTTAGCAGCTTCTGTTAATGCAAAATCACACGCTGTGTTTTTCCAAAAATTCGTCGTGATCACCACATGAGCGCCACTTGGCGCGACATAAGAAATAAAATCCTTAACAGCTTCTTTCAAATCGGCAACATCACTTTTGGCAACGTTTTCACCAAGTCGGAATACAACAAGATCCGCACCAAACGCCTTTTCTTTTTCATATTCAGAAAGGCAATCCGAGGATTTGAAATTTCTTTCCCAATGAGAGGATTGACGAATCATCATATAAACATTCTTGCCACTTTCCGCAAGCATCGCGTATAAACGATGAACATAGTCCTTTTCCGCAGCGCTTGCCGCCATACCCCAGTCACAATGCCAATCAATTTCTGCACAAGGTCCGTGGCGCGTAATGGAATTACCTAAAATCAAAATTCTTAAAGGAGCATCTTTGTTTCCCAAAAAACTAACTACACTCGAATTGATCATTTGATTGGTAGCCGGAACTGTATTGATATATTTTTTCATCATCTTCTCCTTTTCCTACCACAGAGCATTTTTGTTATTTTTCGTTTCATATTCGCCTAAACTTTATATTAAGTTTGAAATTATATCTTTCCATATTCATACAATCTATACAGTTTTTATCATATCATAACTCTTCCGCGAAGTAAACCTCATTTCTGAAATTAGCATTCCAATAGAAATATTTATTCGCATCAAATTCTTATTTTAAGAACATTATATCATACTTGTCTCAAATATTTCAACCGATTTTCTTTTTTATTTTACGATTGAATTTATGAAAAACAAGCAAGTGCTGTGGCTGATGCTGTACTGATCCTCGAAAAATAAATGCACCGCAAAAAATCCCCGAATTTGATGAAAATTCGGGGATCACATTCTTGTTTTCAGATCTTCAATATTACTTTTTCTCGAGCTCTTTCATGCACTTTTCAACGTTTTTAACTCTGCGGTCAAGAGGCGGATGGCTGTATTCAAGCACAACATTGATAGAGGATGGTGAAAGATGCGAGAAATTGTCTCTGGCAAGCTTCTTGAAAGCGGAGATCATCGCCTCGCCGTAACCCTCAATAAACTGCCTGACGATCAGCTCTGTACTCTGCCTTGCGGCTATGAGCGTTCATGATAAGACCTGTAATAGGCTGAAGAATGCCAAGAGCAATACCAAGAACTATGTAGGTAAATCCATAGTTAACAATATCGGCAGTGTAAACAAGATATGCAAATCCAAAATCCGCATAAAGAGCAGGTATGCTTGCAATACCCCAAGCCATAACTGCCATGAGAAGAAGCTGGAATATATTAAGAACCTGAGATTTCTGAACGTCCTTATGAAGTCCATGGCCAAGCTCATGCGCAAATACCGCCGTAATCTCTTCGATTGTCATAGCATGAATCAGGTTATCGTAAAGAACGATCGTTTTCATCTTACCAAAGCCTGTGAAGTATGCATTCAGCTTCGTTGTACGACGAGATGCGTCCATAACCTCGATAGCCTTAACCTTGTATCCATACTTATTAAGAAGATTCAGTAGAGAGTCCTTGAGCTCGCCCTCCTCAAGGGGCGTGAACTTATTGCCAATACGGCTGAGGAGCGGATAAATAAATGAAATCACCAAGGTAAATACAAAGGCAGCTGCCGCGAATGCGGGGATCATCCAAGCGCCGAGCCAATGATGGCAAACAACGATAAGAGTCGCAAGAGCGAGTGACAAAAGCATTCCTATGATAAAGGAACGAATTCTATCCTTGATAAAAGTTTTCATCGTTGAGCGATTAAAGCCATATTTCTCTTCTATCTTCATGGTGGCGATATAACTCTCTACCGCTCCCACGATTGCGCCTACAAAACTCTCAAGGAGTATAACGGCTAAAAGTTGCATAAACCAGCCCTTTGGGAAAAGAGATGCAAACGCAGAATAAACATTAGTAGCAAGGAGCGCTACGGTTATAGCGCAGGTCACGATAGTGGAAACGATGGAAAGCTTTGAATGCTCTTTGCTGTAGTTTCTCCATTTTTCGTAGGTTTCGGCATCATAAACATCCTTCAAATTCTCCGGTGTGGGATTATTCAGCGAGAAATACTTTACAATGCTAAGTATCAACGAGTAAAGACTGCCCAGTACCGCCAAAAGTATAACGATCAGCTTAAAATTCATCATGAAAGTCCTCCTAAAATAATAAAGCCATATTGATTATAACAAATTATGCCTTCGTCTGCAACAGATTTCAAGTATTCAAAGCACCACGCCATTCGGCTTCCTTAAACCCAACAAGTACGAAATTTTCACCAGTAAGCAATGGGCGTTTTACCAGCATGCCATCGCTTGCAAGAAGATTTATCATTTCGTCTTCATTCATTTGGAGAAGCTTACTTTTCAGATCGAGGGATTTATACAGAAGTCCGCTTGTGTTAAAAAATTTTTTAAGCGGCAAACCGCTTTTCGCATACCATTCGGTCAATTCATCAAGCGTAGGATTTTTGAGTTTTATATCTCTGAGCTCATATTCGATTTGGTTATCATCGAGCCATTTTTTTGCTTTCTGACAAGTGGTGCATTTGGGATAACATATAAATTGAATCATGGTTTCACGCTCCTATGCTTAAATATACGAATATTATAACACCATTTTTTTA
>JBGVIG010000320.1:0-1061 GCA_045122995.1 Eubacteriales bacterium
CCGTGCGTATGACCTCTATTATTCGATGCTGAAAAACAATACGCTTCCCAATCTTTGGGATGATCACCCGCCGTTCCAGATCGATGGCAATTTCGGCGCTGTGGCGGGCGTTTCTGA
The DNA here is from genome assembly GCA_045122995.1 of Eubacteriales bacterium. GTDB lineage: Bacteria > Bacillota > Clostridia > Oscillospirales > CAG-272 > QALR01. Next base: position 118 of record JBGVIG010000320.1, read on the forward strand.
AATGCTCCTGCAAAGCCAAGCGGGATATATCGATTTTCTTGCCGCACTCCCCGACGTTTGGAAGGACGGCTCGTTTGACGGTCTTGTCGCAAGAGGCAATTTCGTTTGCGGTTGTGATTTTGCAAACGGTAAGGTAACGGAAATGCGTATCACGGCGCAAGCAGCAGGAAAATGCCGTGTAAAATACGCAGGCATTGCAAACGCTAAGATTTCCGCGCCCGTTTCCGTCCTTGCGGAGGATATGATCGAGATCGATATGGAACTTGGCGCATCGATTACGATCGTCCTTTGATTTTTTGATAAAATGCCAATAAAGAGGCACGCCAACGAAATTTGCCCTTCGGGCAAGTGAAATAGCTTCGCTGTGAAATATTTGCTTTGCAAATGTGAAATGTTCGCATATGCGAACGTGGGCAAATTTCATTTCACATCGAGTGAAGCGAGATATTTCACAATGTGCGACAGTGCATTATTTCACATTTTGCGTGAGCAAAATATTTCACTTTCTGCATTTGTTACCACAAATGCTATGCTTGCAAAAAAGAGGACAGAGAAACGTAAAAATTTCTCTGTCCTTTTCTGTTTGTATTTGTTTTTTTGTTCCGCTTTATCGCAGATACCCTCTAGCGTGCCTCTTTTCTGTTTATTTCAAGAAAGGTCAAAATGACGGATCTCACCCTTTCCGCTGGTGTTGGGTGCGTCGTAGATATGATCAAATACGACCTGATACGCGGCGTCCTCTGCGGTCAGGACGGGCTTTTCGTTGATGGTTACGTTTTTCATGGTCAGTGTATCCAAAACGCAGGAAACGTAAGGGTCAAAAATTTCATATTCTCCCGAAACGACGGATTTCGGACCGATAACAACGGGAGAGCCGAGCGGGAAGCGTTCAAAATCGATTCGGATACGAATGTTTTCGAGGTGTAAATATCCGATGTTGGAAC
>JBGVIG010000321.1:0-2662 GCA_045122995.1 Eubacteriales bacterium
GCGATAGATACGAAAAACTTCTTCACCATAAGCGTCCACGACAACATATGTGTTCTCATCAAGATATCTCGTTTCTTCATTGCGGATATAAACGCCGCTTTTTTGCGGACGATAAATAGAAAGAACAGGCTCCTGTGCAGGAACTTCAAGTTCACCCGAAAGCAACCCAAGGCGAGAACGCTCACAAGCATCATCAAAGCTCTCTGCAGACAAATAATTGTCATAAAAAGCTTTTCGTTCGATATCGTCCAAGGTATCGGGATCGTTTTCGATCACGATAATGCGGATCGTATCAGAGAAATTACCGCAGGAAACAGTCACGGTCGTTTTACCGACGGCAAGTGCCGTCACGCAGCCATTTTTATCCACTGAAATAGTCGTCCCCGAAGAGGCATATCGTAATTTTGCGTTTTCAATCTCATCGGCACTTGTCTGTATCTGCACCGAGGTGCCAATTTCCATCGTCAGTTCTTCCCCATTCATAATGGTAAGCTCGCTCAGATCATTCGGCACACTGTTTATGAAAATATAGACCATTACTAAAACCGCGATCAAAACTGAAACGGCACTGCAAACGATCTTTTTATTTTTACTGAAATTCCTCATGTTTCATCATTTTCCTTTCCCAAGGTTCCCTTTTATTTTACATCATAAACCGTGCCCCGTCAAGAAGTTTACAAAAAACACCCTTTCGTAAAAACGAAAGGGTGAAATTTTTTTAGTCTTCCAAAAGCTTTTGAAGTTCGGAAATCTTATCCTTTTTCCCCTCGGGCAGATGTCCGAACGGAAAAATGAGATTCATACTATCGTATTTTGTCTGGCAGATTTTGCGGAACGGCAAAAGCTCTGTTTTGTCTACACAAGCATGTGACTTTATGATCTGTTTCAGCACAAGCATATTTTCCTTATCATCATTTACCGTGGGGATAATGACCTGACGGATCGTGGTAGGAATTTTCTGCTCGTCAAGATAGTCAAGAAAATCCAGCGGCGCTTTCATATCGCAACCCACATTTTCAAGATAAAGCGCATCGTTTGTATATTTGATATCAAGAAGCACACGGTCCGTTTCTGAAAGCAAAGCTTTCACGGAATCATTCCATATACTGCCCGAGGTATCAAGACAAGTGTTGATACCTGCCGCATGACAAAGGGAAAAGATCTCATGCGCAAAATCCGCTTGCAAAAGCGGTTCTCCGCCTGAAAGCGTAATGCCGCCTTCCTCGCCGAAATATTCTCGGAAACGCAAGACCTTTTTCACGATCTCATCGGCAGAATAGACCGTGCCGCTTCCCATATCCCAAGTGTCGGGATTATGACAGCATTTGCATCTGAGATTGCAGCCTGCGAAAAACACCACAAAGCGTACACCCGGCCCATCGACCGTGCCAAGACTCTGAAAGGAATGGATACGTCCTGTCATCGTTTTTTACATGGTTTCGTGGAAGGTACGGCTGATAACTTCTTTTTGATGCTCACGGGAAAGCTTATTGAAGTTTACGGCATAACCGGAAACACGAATGGTAAGGTTCGGATAATCATCGGGATTTTCGTATGCTTTCATCAGCGTTTCACGATTCAATACGTTTACGTTGATATGATGCGCTTTCTTTGCGAAATAGCCGTCAAGGATCGCAACCAGATTATTCACACGTTCTTCTTCCGTCTTACCAAGCGCATCAGGTGTGATGGAGAAGGTATTGGAGATGCCGTCACGACAATCATCATAGCTGATCTTGGCAACAGAGTTGAGCGATGCAAGCGCACCGTTTTCTTCTCTGTTGTGCATGGGGTTAGCACCGGGAGCGAAAGGTTCGCCGCTCTTTCTGCCATCGGGTGTTGTGGCGGTGTTCTTACCGTACATAACGTTCGAGGTGATCGTGAGAACGGAAAGTGTATGTTCCGCACCTCTGTAGGTCGGTGTCTTACGAAGCTCGGTGATCACCTTGTGTGCCATATCTTTGGCAATGAGGTCAACACGGTCATCATCGTTACCGTATTTCGGGAATGCACCGATTGTTTCAAAATCGGTGATAAAGCCGTCCTCATTCTTGAGGGGCTTCACGTTTGCAAATTTGATAGCGCTGAGAGAGTCCGCAACAACGGAAAGACCGGCTACACCAAACGCCATAAATCTGCCTACTTTTGTATCGTGAAGAGCCATCTGTGTCTTTTCATACGCATATTTATCATGCATATAGTGGATCACGTTCATGGTGTTGACATAAAGACGGCTGAGCCATGCAATATAGATCTCATAGCGAGCCATCACTTCTTCATAATTCAACTTGTCACCGTCCAAAACAGGCATCTGAGGACCGATATGCATTTTGCTGCTGGTATCATAACCGCCGTTGATAGCGATAAGAAGGAGCTTGGGAAGATTGCAGCGCGCACCGAAGAACTGCATTTGTTTGCCGACTTTCATTGCGGAAACACAGCAAGCGATCGCATAATCGTCGCCATAGATGGGGCGCATGATATCATCGTTTTCATACTGAATGGAGTCAGTATCCGCAGAAACCTTTGCGCAGAATCTCTTAAAGTTTTCGGGAAGATCCTTCGACCAGAGAACCGTGAGGTTGGGTTCGGGAGCAGAACCAAGCGTATAAAGTGTGTTGAGTACACGGTAGCTGCTCTTGGTAACGAGCGTTCTGCCGTC
>JBGVIG010000322.1:0-2745 GCA_045122995.1 Eubacteriales bacterium
TCTACTGCAAATGAAGATTGTTGCAAAGATTGCAGAGAAAGCATCGAAAATCAACGCAAGCTCTTTGAAGAACCAAAGTTCAAGATTCAACTTGAAATGATCCTCAAAACAGAGTAAAAATTGATGAAAAGCGACATTCCAATGTCTATTCTTCACGAACTTTGGTACGGCAATATCATCCCCCAAGAACACTGTCATATAGGCAAACAAGAAACAAAAGAACTTCTTTGTCATATAGCCAATCACCACGAGAACCTCGTCAAAAGTTTATCTGATAAACAAAAAGAACTGTTTGAAAAATATCAAACTTGCTGGGACGAATACATCAGCATCACCGAAGCCGACATCTTCGAGTACTCTTTTCGATTAGGTGCCCAACTAGCATTTGAAATTCTAAAAGCAAAAGACAATGAATAGGCAAAAGCCCCTCGTTCTTATATGAACGAGGGGCTTGTTATCTAATGGGCTGAAAATACCCTTTCAAAAAGCAACAGTTTTGCGGATATAATCGCAAAACTGTTCAACACACAAGAATTTTGCGGTTATACTTGGACCATTCTATTTTCCTTTCCAATCTTTCATAATATTCGTAGAAATTGTAAATGAGATATTTGGAAAAACATAATCGGTTTTTGCGAATCGTCTTACATAATAATATTGAAATAATTTATCATTTCAAATAAAAAACATCGAAAGGAAACAAAACCCCATGAAAAGCAATGTATTTTATACTGCTGAGGACATCGCCATGATGTTGTCCGTATCGAAGCCAACCGCGTATCGCATTATTCGAGAATTAAACGAAAAATTGCATGAGCAAGGATTTATTACCATTGCCGGACGTATTCCTAAAAAATTTTTTGAAGAAAAATTTTATTGTTAACAGCCGAAAACCTCCCGAAACAAATTCGGGAGGTTTTCTATCACACATCAAAACCGCGTACCAAATGCGTACCAACGACTCTAATAGTCGTTTTTTCACAGCGATTTTTTGATAAATCGGATAATAAAAACACAAAAAAGCGCTCAAAAATACGGTTTTTACAAAGATCGACTTGATATCGAATAATCACAAAAATTCCCGAAAGCTTTGCAGCTTTCGGGTTTTTTGATCCACGAAAAAAGGAACGGTCAAAGCCGTTCCTTTTTGTATTTAGTTCTGATTGTTCAAAATATCCGAATAGATCGTTTCAATATCTTTTTCTACAGAAGTTGCTTTCGAACCGATCCATTTCGTAATGTTGTTTTTACCGCTGGCAATCATATTACCGACAGCACTTTCATAGCTGGAGAACCAAAGATAACTGGGGTCAAACATACGGTTAGAGGTGATCAGATCGAGCATTTCGCCGGATTCTTCATCGCCGAAGTATTCAACCGTATAAGCTTCGATAATCGCTTTGCGAACGATATATCTGGAATGGCAAGCAAAGAGTTCAAAGAAAGCACCAACGGTTTCAGTGTCAAGGAACGAGATCGGAATATGGTACGGAGCGAGATGATTGTCTACATAGTTGCGATAATTTTCCTGCGTTTCGCTGTAAAGCGGATAAGGAACAAGACCGACAGAAACATCATAGTCCTTAAGACCTTCAAGCGTGCTGAGAACTTCAGAAACAAAGAGCGCCTTATTGCCTGCAAAATATGCAGGGATGCTAGTGTAGCCCACGTCTTCGGCGCCTTCTGTTTTGTAAACTTCGATCGCTTTTTCCATCACAGCAGACCAGCCTGTAGGATCCGCAGAAGGTTCAAACACAAGCTTGCCGTCTTTATTCACGATGATCTGCTTATCGGAAGCCACATGCATCGCGTGCGTAGCGTGCTGCGTTCTGATCCAGCCCATAATATCGTTGTCTTTATAAGTATAGGTGGAGTTACCGTTTACGTCAGACTTCACAGCTTTGATCATTTCCATAAACATATCCATCGTCCATTTTTTATCACGAACGAGCTGATAAATATCATAGTTTTTGCAGAATGCATTCTGCGCATAGAGATCAATGTTATAGAAAAGGACGTAAGAGCCGCCAAATGCCGAGTAGTTATAGTCGCCCATCGCGCCATACATTGCCTTGGTGCCGTTTTTATCAAAGGTATAGGTCTGCACATAAGCCGCGTCCCACCAAGGATTTTCAAAATTGATGCCGAGATTATAGAGGTTATAGTTCTGGTCGTTCGTATAATAAAGCGAACTTGCATACTGAACGGAATAAATATCGATCGTGCTCGTGTTACCCGAAATATCCGCTTCGGCAAGTGTCTGCGGTGATTCACAGAATACCCAATCGATCTTACAATTATAAAGTTTTTCAACAACACTGTTTCTTTCACGAATGGAAGTTGAAATTACGTCCATATCTTCCGAATAAAGATCTATGGAAGTGCCGCCGTTACTACCATCGTCCTGCTGGAGAGCAAACTTAAAAACTCTGCCGCCAAAGTCCACGTCCTCATAAAGCTTCGTGTATCCGTCAAAATTTGACAGATCAACTTTTGCGCCTGCAGGATCTTCAGAAGATGCGGCCGTGGTTTCCGTAGCGGTGTCATTCACCGTGGTATCCGCTGTCGTCGTATCTGCCGTTGTGGTTTCTGCAGTTCATCGCAAATTCTCCTCTAAAATTGTATTCGGAAAAATCATTTCCTTGTAGTCATTATATCATAGTGGTTCGTCAAAGTCGACAAAATTCAGTGTGGCTTTTTTGCATTTTTTACAAAATTATTGTGCAAAATGCACGATTTTTAACA
>JBGVIG010000323.1:0-3591 GCA_045122995.1 Eubacteriales bacterium
CAAGGCGCGTACTGCAAAGCTTTTTCATCTCCATCAAAAGCTCTTGTGCTTCGCCTGCATTGCCCCAGCCACGTGTCGCACCGCCAACCCAAGCTTCAAAGAAATCAGGAAGTCTTTCCGAAAGATCTTCGCTGATGACGATCTCCTCATCATCGTTTTCTGCCATACGCAAGAAGATCTCTCGCATATCGTCGGCAGTATAATCGGGGAGCGTATATTTTTTGGGAAATCTTCTGCCAAGTCCGACATTATTATGACGCATCATCTCGTCGATCTCATCGGGATAACCTGCAAGGATCACCGCAAAGCTACCCTCATAGGCAGACATATCTGCCGTAAGCTGATTAAGCGCCTCCGCGCCATGTGTGTCGGTTGCCAAAGAATATGCTTCGTCGATGAAAAGTACGCCCCCCATAGCTCTTTGCACCTGCTCACGCACAAGGCGTGCCGTACCACCGATGTTAGGCGAGATCAGATCCGCCGCCGTGCATTCCACAACCTGACCTTGCGGAAGCAGACCCAGTTCATAATAAAGCTGTCCCATGAGCCTTGCCACGGTGGTCTTACCCGTACCGGGGTTACCTTTGATGATGATGTTAAGCGAATGTCCTTTTTGCTTTGTGGGCTGTACTGTCGGTGCAAAGCGGCTGGAAACACCTCTTTCCTCACGCACTTCTTTTTGTGTGAAGCGCATGAAATCATACCATTTGCGGATATCCTGCGCAACTGCCGCCATGCCCTCACCGATCATGCTGTCCAGAACTTCCATCGGAGAGCGATAGCCGCGCTCATCGGTAAAGGCTCTCCAGTTTTCGAGAGAAAGCTCAACCATAGGGTTTTCTGCGCCATATGACGTCAAAAGCGTGAGTAGTTTGATCAGCGACCATTCGTTTCGCGCACAGGAAGACGCAAGAATCTCGGAAAGCTTTTTGATATCCGTCGCGCGGATACGCAAGGGTTCCTCTTCACGGAAGCGCAAATGGTTAAGAAGATTGCGGATCTCATAGCAATTCGGCGTGCGAAGTGAGATGACGCGGTTCGCTTCGGGATCTTCCGTGTCAATGCGCGGAAACAAAACAGTTTCCGCAAACGTCGTCCACGGGCCGGTGCCGTGACTGCCGCTATCCAAAAGTCCGGTGATCGAAGAAGTATCCTTGAAAAGATAAATAACGATACTGTGATTTTGATTGTGATAAGACGATAATTCCTCCAGCATCTGCAATTCCTGCGTTTGCATGCTGTGCTGAAGCGAGTTGATATTATTCAGCACCAGCGCACAGCGGAGCTTAGGATTTTGCAAAAGCGCAATGATCTGTTGCCATGCATTTTCAAGGCGCATGCGCCCCATGTGCAAAGGTCCGTCATAACTGTTTGTGCGAGGTGCTTCGCTTTGCTGTGCAGGTGTGAGCATAGGTGCGCTCGCGCGGCGGCGCCGTCTGCCCATCGGACCTGCCGCGATGATCTCATTTTCCGTATTGCGAGATGTCTGCGGCGTCTGTACCGTTTCCTGAAAACCGCCGCGAAGGATATCAAACGATTGATTATCGTAGCAATAAAGCATATTGGCGGCGTCCAGAAAGAAGACCGCTTCAAATCCCGCCTCATGGCGAAGATAGCGATGCAATTCCGCGCGGATATCCGTCAGCTGCAAAAGATCGTTGCAAAAATGATCGTTCGTGTATCCTGTAACAATATAATGCCCGTCCAAACAAAGCGCCTTATCAAAATAAGAGTGATTTCTGCTGAGCATTGGATTCCTCCCGTTTTCTTGAATGATTTAAGCGTTTCTCTGCGGTTTTCTCGTCAAATTGCGCGGTTTCGTGCCGCGAGAAGTCAAAACGGCAGGCGCTTGCTCTGTTTCCCATTCTTTCATATTTCTACACTGCACACGATCGGATTCTCTCGTTGCATAACCTGAAACAGTAGTAACGGGGGCAGGTGTAAACCCAAGTTCATGCAGTGCTTCCAGTGCATTTCTGGCAATGCTGTCCCCAAGCTCCTGGTTGTTGGTGCCGTAGCACAAAATATCAGATTCCAAATGGTTACCGATCTGCCCCTCATCGTTTTTCTCGGGTGTTTGTGTGACGACCATTTCAAACTGTGTCTGCGGATTTTTCAGATGGATACGGTGTGCCGAGCGCCAATCGTTTCCACAATAGCTGTGGTCAACCACCTGCAAGCCGAGTGCCGATTCCATCGTCTGGGCGATATCTGCCGCAACATCTGCGCGGTCCTGACTGCAATAAAGGGCTTCTGTTGCGAAAATGGCAGTATTATCAATTTCACGGGTGAGCTGAACGCCCGCATTCTGAATATTATCAAGGTCGCGTGCCATGGCATCAGGCATATCCACGCGGTCATGAAGTCCGCGCAAACGGTTTTCCATGCGCGCAAGATCGCCGTCCGTCCAGAAGTTCACGTCCACAACTGTCGGCGTGCCGTCTTTTTCGGGGATCTCCAAGCGTCTGGAAGCTTCGATACGCAGCTCTGCCGCGTCCAAAACCTGCTTTGCCGCTTGATAATGCAGATACCATTCCTGCTCCGCTTCGATCACGTCTTGATGAAGCTGCAGTGCCGTTTCCATTGCCGTGCGTGCGGCAAAACGAGCGGTGGCGGCATTGGCAGGCATTCTTCTGGCATCGCGGATATTTTCCTCGGCAACGGCGAGCTGATGTGCGGCTTCCTGCAATCTGCCGGGACAGAGAAGCTCTGCACGGTAATTTTCTTTCGTGTCACGATTCAAGGTTTGTGCCATAGAAGCATATTCTGCCGCCATTTCAAGAAGCGTTTGCTGATCCTTTGCGGTTGCGTCCACTTGCGCGCGCACCGCTTCGATCTCACGGCGAAGCTGTTGCTTGTTCTCTTCCATCTTTGCTTCTAAGCGGCTTGTGTTTTCACTGATGGTTCTGGCAAAATCCTCGCGTGTCCGCACGAGCGCATTGGTGAAATCGTTTTGCATTCTACTGAGATTTTGCTCATTCTGTCTTGCCATTTCCTGCAAACGCTCATTGGAAGCACGCACCGTATTTTGCAATTGGGTGCGAAGCGCCTGCGTTTCTTTTTTTGCGGCGGCTCCTTGTTTTTCCATTGATCGATTCAGATCTCCGATTTTTGTATTCATTTCGTTCATACGAGCTTCGTATTCCCGAATCGCCGCTTGATTTCTGGTGTGCAAGCGGTTAAGGAGTGCGTTGCTGGTGCGAAGATCCGATGCTTCCGCGGCGCGTCTGCGCAGATCTTCCAGTTCGGTATCCGCAATAAATGTATAAGTTTCTTTTCTTCCGCTCATGACTTTCTCTCTCTTTCTTCCGTATTTCTCTTTGGTGGGATCCCCACCTCATGCAGTTCTCTGCCGTGCCAGAAACGTTCCGTTCCTCTTTCGACAGTTCCATATAACATCGCTTCTTTTTCATAAAGAGATGTGAGTGCGATCGCACGTTGATTGGCAGAACCGCGAAGGCCCTTGCCGTCATTCAGCGCTTCGACGTATTCACCGTCGATCAAAAGATCGGTTCTTTCCAGCAAGCGTGCGGCATGCGGCATTTGGAGAAGATCCTCGTAAGTATAGCCCGTGTAAACAATAACGCCCAT
>JBGVIG010000324.1:0-3411 GCA_045122995.1 Eubacteriales bacterium
ATCGGTCAGCTCATTGAAGACGAAGACGGTGCTGACGAGCTTGCCGTTCCCCAAGTGGGCGCAGGCAGAACCGGTATCTATATCAATGCCATCAAAAATGCATGCGAAAAGATCACAGACCGCCCTGTATTTGCCGGCGTAATCGGTCCGTATTCTTTGGCAGGCAGACTTCTTGATGTTTCGGAGATTATGATCCTTTGCTATGAAGAACCTGACATGGTTCACACCGTGATGAGAAAAGTGACAGACTTCCTCATTTCTTATATCCGTGCATACAAAGAAGTCGGTGCTTCCGGTATCGTGATTGCGGAACCTCTTGCCGGTCTTCTTTCTCCTTCTCTTATGAATGAATTTGCTGCTCCTTACATGAAAGAAATTGTGGACGCGGTACAGACCGATGAATTCCTTGTCATTTATCACAACTGCGGCAACGCGATCGCAAATCTTGTGGACGATATCATCTCCTGCGGTGCGGCAGCTTACCATTTCGGCAATGCTGTTCCTATGATCACTATGCTTGAAAAGATGCCGAAAGACGTTGTGGTCATGGGTAATGTGGATCCTGTTGGTGAATTCCGTAACGGCACGCCCGAATCCATCTATGCGGCAACGACTGCGCTTCTTGCGGAATGCTCTGCATATCCGAACTTTGTGATCTCCTCCGGTTGTGATATTCCTCCCATGGCAAAATGGGAAAATATTGATGCTTTCTTCAAAGCTGTTACCGATTTTTACAACAAATAATACGTAAAATAAAAAACTACCGCAGAATTTTCTGCGGTAGTTTATTGCTTTATAGAAATTATAGAAAAAGTTTTTACTCAAAAACGATCTTTTGCTTTGCCTTCATAGCGGTGTCATAGGGTACGGTGTAATATTTTACGAGCGGGCAGAGAAGATGTCCGTCGATCTCTTGGGCATTTTCTGCGTAAGGCACAAGATTTTCGCTGATCTCGGCATAGATCACGTCATCATCGGTATAGATGCCAAGCTCATTTTTTGTGATGTTGCCCGTTGTTTCAACATCAAGAAGATCGCGGTTCTCACGGATATACCAAAGTCCTTCGGCGAGGCGCATCGTACAGCAAAATCTTGCTTCCCACGATTTGATGAAAAGCTCGGTTTCGCCGCCCTCATAAACAATGCTGTCGGTACCGGCACCGCCGTTACTGCGTTCCAAAGCAGCAAAGCCGTTTTGATAGATACGAGCCGCTGTTTTTCTGTATTTTTCTTCTCCCGTTGCCTTGAAAAGTTCTATGGAAAGCATCAGAGAATCTATGATCGCACAAGGCTCCGTCCACGTTTTGGGGCGCTGCCACCAGTTGAGGTTTTGATAAGTATACGTCATGCCGCCGCCGAGAACGTAAAGCTCCCAAATGCGGATAGCGCCGTCCAAATAGGATTGCTCTTTTGTGATTTCATACATGCGTGCTATGCCGCGTGCGGCAGAGAGTGTGCAATGTGTCTGTGCGCGAAGACTTGCCTTGTCGATGGCAAGATAAACACCGATCATTTCGTCGAGAAGCGTTTTCACGCGCATATCCTTTGTGATTTTATAAACGTGGGAAAGACCGTCGATGGACATGAATGCACAGCCGACGTCGGTGGAAAGTCGCCAGATGCCAACGTTTCCGAGTTCCGTGCCGCTGACACCGCCGCGATCTGCTTTTTCACGGTTGATCGGATAGGACGAATATTTTCCCATGGTGGGAAGATAAAGATTTTCCGTGATCTTTTTCAGCGTTTCCAAGGAAAAGGCATCGTGAAATTGTTCGTAATGCTCACAAAGACCGCGGAGCAGCCACGAATGTCCCGAAAGAAGCTGTTCACTGAGTATGTTTTCAAGCGGAGCACCGAGATATCCTTTTTCATTGAGTTTTTCAGGCAATTTTTGAAGAAGCTCCTCCATGCAGGCGATCTTTTCGCCTGTGATCTTGTAGTGGCTCACAAAGGCAAGAAGCGCTCGACCTTCTTTGTCACCTTGCCAAGTATATTCGGCAGGAGAAAAGACGTTTTCGATTTGATAATACGCATCGCTTTTCAAACGGTTGAAATTCAATGCGATGCGCATCTGCAGCTCTTTTTCGCTGATCGGTGTTTTCATATAAACCTCCGTTTTCCGCACCTGTGCGGTTTTTCACCAGTATAGCGTGTTTTATGTGAAAAGTCAAGAAACGAGATTGCTTTTAATCGTCAGGCTTTTCTTTGAACGTATCAATGTTTGCGGCTTTTGCTTGCTTCAATTGCAGATTGCGCGGAACGCGATAAAGCTTGCCGTCTTTGATAAATTTCGCGCCCGTTTGCTTGAAATGAAAGGGGACGCCTGCTTCGATACATTGGCGGCGGATATCCAGTACCCATTCGTAACGGCAAACACGCGCCTTGTTTCCCGATTCGCCGCCCACAACGACGCCCTCGATCGTACTGTCAAGATAAGGCGAAAGATCAATGGGCGAGAGAAGCGGCTCGCAGATGATCTGCTTGTGTGCGATGTCAGCTTCTTTGAAGATCGGCAGACGAAAGCGTGCCATTTCTTCATTTTCCACGGTGCAGCAGATCGTGACATTGCGAAAATTTTTAGAAAAATCCTTCGGTGCGACCTCAGCAAAACGATGGATCCTTTTCGTAATGATCAGAAAGGAAAGATCGAAACGGTGGCGGATCATCTCCCAGCACTCCTCGCGCCATGCGTCAGCTTCATCGAGGAAAAAATCAGAGGTGAAACAGGTGTAAACATAATCTCCGTCCGATTGCAGCTTATACGTTTTGTCCCTGGCGAGGCGCAAGGGAAGATCAAAATCCGCGTTTTTTCTGACTGCAGTGCTGTCGATATCATACTTTGCATCACGGCGGTATACGTAGCAGTTGGCACACCCTGCCGAGATCTTTCGGCAACCGTGCCATGGGTTCCACAACGACATATCGTATGCACTCCTTTCTTTTTGCGAGGCTCTGCCTCACGCTCCGCTCAAGGGACGTATCCCTTGAGAATCCCAGTATCGGGAGGGGATTCTTTTTCTGCACATTAGGGTTCAAAGGGACAATGTCCCTTTGTGAGTTCCAAGGGCAGAGTCCCCCGGCAGGGCTCGGGACAGCGTCCCGACTTTATTGGAAACGCTTTTTCATTTCGTCGGTGCGAAGCTTGTCTACCGCGTAAGCGCGGCGAAGAAGCTCAGGCGGGATACAAGGATCGTATTTTTCAAAGATGGGACATTCGCCCTTGCCCACAAGTTCAAGTGGTTCGATGGTGTCTGCGGTGATCTTGCGGCGGATCATCGCGAGCAGCTCTTCGGGCTCCTTGTCACATTTGAAGGTCATGTAGTAGCAGCCCTCGTATTCCAGCCCATAGATGCCGAAATACGCGACATTTTTTTGCAGATATTTGCGAAGTGTGCGGAAAGAACGTGTGCC
>JBGVIG010000325.1:0-3155 GCA_045122995.1 Eubacteriales bacterium
CGTTTTTACGGCATGGACATGGCAACGTGGCTCTTTTTTTACGCGCCGCTCGGTGCGCTTGTCGCGTTCTTGCTTTTCTTGATCATTTGGCGCTTTGTTTTGGCGAAAAAGCTGAATGCTGTCGGTTATCCCGTCGCTATCAAGCCGTGGACGGCGGCGGGAAAACGCTTGCTTCGCCGTTTCCTCATTAACGTCGGTATTTTCGGCATTATCGCGGCGGTGCTTCTTTCATCGGCGGTTTGGGTGGATGATCATGAAAGATACTTTGCGGAAAAAACTTATTTTGATACTATGGAGGCGTTTATTGCTTACATGGAGGACGATAGTGAAAACATCGAAAACCGTGATGATCTGATCGTGATGGAGCCTGATTACTATGCCCCGGGGGATACTTGGGATTCCGGTTCGACAGATGTTGTCGCTTTGCCCGAGGACCAGGAAGAAAACGACACTTACAGAACGGCGTATCTTTTGGTGAATGGAGAATATCACACTTTCCTTTGGAAAAATCAAAATGCATGGCTTTACGGTTATGATGAAAACGGTGTGTATGTGATTACAATAGATGCGGTTTATGATGCCTATGATACCATAGCGAATATCAAATCTACGCTCTGGCTTGCGCTTATCGTCGACATTGCTATTGGTTCTACGCTTTGCGGTTTGGCGTTCATTCGATACCGTAAAGAGAAAAAACAGCATATGGCATGATCGTCGGGATTCTAAAGGGTGCGTTGTAAGAAAAAATAATATATCTTGTGTTTTTTTGTGGGGCGTGGTATAATACGGATAGGCTTATTGGAGGAGGTGTCCTGTAGTGATCTATGCGGATAATGCCGCGACGGCGATCCCCGATAAAGAAGCGATCGCTGCGATGATGCCGTATCTGACGGAAACTTTCGGCAACGCTTCGGGATTTTATTTTTTTGGGCATGAAGCGAGGTGCGCGCTGGAAAACGCGCGACAAACGATTGCTACTTGCATCGGTGCTGAGGCGGAGGAGATCTTTTTTACGTCGGGCGGCACGGAGAGTGATAATTTTGCGCTTTCGGGCGTGATGTCAGCGTGGGAGAGTGGCTTACTTATCATGTCGGCGGCAGAGCATCACGCAGTGCTTCGAACCGCTGTGTCGTTAAAAAAGCAAGGAAAAGCCGTGCAAATTTTGCCCGTGAACGAAGATGGCGTGCTGCTACCCGAAACGCTTGCGGCGGCGATGTCGGCAGACACGAGGCTCGTTTCGGTGATGACGGTCAACAATGAACTTGGCACAGTTTCTAAGGTTTGTAAGCTTGCCGAGATCGCACATGAGAAGGGTGCTTATTTCCATACGGACGCGGTGCAGGCGGTGGGGCATATTCCCGTCCACGTCAAGACGATGGACGTGGATCTGCTTTCTGCATCTGCGCATAAATTCGGCGGACCCAAAGGAATCGGGTTCCTATATATAAAAAAAGGAACGAAGATTTTGCCGTATCTGCACGGCGGTGCGCAGGAGCGTGGTCTTCGCGCAGGGACAGAAAATGTGGCATTCGCTGTAGCGATGGCGAAAGCGCTTACAAATCGCTGTGAAAATATGGCGGCGGAAACCGCGCATCTTCTTCACTTGGAGGAGGTTCTTCTTTCAAGTCTGCAGAAATCGGGCGTGCTTTTCCACAGAAACGGTGGAAAAGATCACGCGGCAGGCATTTTAAGTCTTTCTTTTGCGCATGCCGATGGCGAGGCGATGCTTCACAGATTGGATCTTGCAGGAATCTGTGTTTCCACGGGTTCGGCGTGCGACAGCAAAAATCCCGAAATTTCTCACGTTTTGCGTGCGATCGACTTGCGTGAGGAGCTGGCAAAAGGGACGCTGCGCATTTCGCTTTCCTATCAAAATACAGAGGCAGAGATGGAAACGATCGCAAGGGAGATCTCAAAAATTTTGACTTGATCATCATCGTTATTATATATAAGGAGAAAATTTTATGTATCGATTTAATTGCGATTATCTTGAAGGCGCACATTCGAAAATCATGGCGCGACTAATGGAAACCAATATGGAGCAGACCGCAGGCTATGGTGCCGATGCTTATTGTGACTCTGCACGAGAAAAGATCAAAGCCGCTTGTGGGTGTGCAGACGGTGACGTGTATTTCTTTGTCGGCGGCACACAGACCAATTCTACGGTTCTTGATTTTCTTTTGAATAATCATCAAGGTGTGATTGCGGCGGAAACGGGGCATATCAGTGTTCACGAAGCGGGTGCTATCGAAGCTTCGGGACATAAAGTCATCACGTTGCCTGCTGAAAATGGGAAACTTATGCCCAAAAGTGCTGAAAAATATCTTGAAAATTTTTACAACGACGCGACTTGGCAACATATGGTGCACCCCGGCGCCATCTACATTTCTCACCCCACCGAATACGGCACGCTTTATACTGCCGAAGAACTGAAAATGCTGCGTGAGATTTGCGATCGGTTCGAACTGAAGCTTTTTCTTGATGGCGCAAGACTTGGTTACGGCTTGGCGGCGGAAGACACGGACGTGACACTCCCCGTCCTTTCAAAATATTGCGATGCTTTTTATATCGGTGGCACAAAAGTGGGTGCACTTTTCGGCGAAGCACTTGTTTTCCCGAAAAAAGAGCTTGGCAAGCATTTTTTCACGGAAATGAAACAGCATGGGGCAGTCCTTGCCAAAGGCAGACTTCTCGGTATTCAGTTTGATACGCTTTTCACCGATGGGCTTTATATGGAGATTTCTCGTCACGCGATTCGTCTTGCTATGAAGATCAAAGCGGCGTTTCTTGCCAAAGGCTATGAAATGTATCTCGATTCTGGGAGTAATCAACAATTTTTCTTACTTTCCCGAGAAAAACTGGATTTGCTTATGGGAAAAGGCTTTGTTATTGATGATTGGGGTTTGCAGGAAAACGGCAAACATCTCGTCAGAATCACGACTTCTTGGGCAACGACCGATGCGGCAGTTGACGCGCTTCTTGCTGAGATATAATGATTTGTTTAAAATAACCATGAGGGGCGGCTTTAGCCGCCCCTTGTTTTGCCGAAATGAAAAAATGCGAAAAAATATGAAAAAAATTGAAAAAAGGTGTTGACAAAGCGGGAAAGATGTGATATACTACATGAGCGCTCGAAACGAGGGGCGCGAAACGGT
>JBGVIG010000326.1:0-10666 GCA_045122995.1 Eubacteriales bacterium
TATTCTCTTGAACAAAAAAGTGAGCATCCGCTCGCGAAAGCGATCTTGGAAAAAGCTTCGGAAGAAAAACTCACACCCGATGAGGTTTCCGATTTTGAAGCTTTGACGGGCAATGGCTTAACTGCGGTTTTAAGAGGAGAACGTCTTTGGGGCGGCAGTATGCGCTTTATGGAAAAAAAGGTCGCGATCACTAAGGAAATCCAAAGTAAAGCAGAAAGCCTTGCCAATGAAGGAAAAACACCGCTTTTCTTTGCGAAAAACGGTGCATATATCGGCATGATTGCGGTGGCTGACACAATGAAAGAGGATAGCCCTGCGGCGATCCGTGAGCTTCGTGACACGGGGCTTCATGTTGTGATGTTGACGGGGGACAATGAGAAAACTGCGAATGCCATCGGGAAAACGGCAGGCGTTGATGAAGTGATCGCAGGTGTTCTTCCCGATGGAAAAGAAAGTGTCATTCGCGCTCTGCAGGAAAAGGGCAAGGTCATCATGGTGGGTGACGGCATTAACGATGCGCCTGCGCTTACCAGAGCGGATATCGGCGTCGCCATCGGTGCGGGCACGGATATCGCCATTGATGCAGCAGACGTGGTGCTGATGAAGAGTCGTCTTTCCGACGTTCCTGCGGCGATCAAACTCAGCCGAAAGGTTCTTCGCAATATTCATGAAAATCTATTTTGGGCATTCTTTTATAATACTATCGGCATTCCGCTGGCGGCTGGTGCGTTTATTCCGCTATGGGATTTGCGACTGAATCCTATGTTTGGTGCGGCGGCGATGAGTCTTTCCAGCTTTTGCGTGGTGACGAATGCGCTTCGTCTGAATTTCGTGAAGCATCGCGAAAAAAAGACAGCAGAAGCTTCGGATCCGTCCGTTTGCGTTTTGAAGATCAAGGGCATGATGTGCGGTCATTGTGAGGCGAGAGTGAAAAAGGCTTTGGAAGCACTTCCCATGGTGGAAAATGCGACGCCTGACCATAAAAAGGGGATTGCGACGGTAAAGCTTACCGCAGAGATTGATTTTGTGACACTGAAATCTGCAGTTGAAAAAGAAGGCTATAAAGTTTTGAAAATGAAATAAAAAAAGGTTACACATTTTGTGTAACCTTTTTTATGCTATTGGAACGGCATTTTGCCGTTTTTTCATTTTTCTCAAGGGAGATCTCAATATTTTACTCCATGGGAAATCTCTTTCCGCAGACAACCTGCTTCAATGGTAGCTTCAGTTACGACATAACTACCCACAGAGAATTTGATGGGAATGACTTCTTCTTGCTTCATTGTTTGTATTGTGAGCGCTTGTGCAAGCTCTAAATCTTCTTCTAAAACGGAAATGCTAATGTAATTATTCGGGACATCGACGTACATTTCGGTTACACGGCAATTATTTTCCCGCAAATAATCCCAATAGCGCCTTCCGTATTCGTTCAATTCCTCGGTGCTGTACTGCATATTAACGTATTTCACATAATTGATGTATTTTCCAAGGATACGGTTGAATATATCTTCAGCGTCTGTGGGGGCATTTGAAAAGCAGATTACCAACATATTATCTTCATCAATGTAATTTCCTGCATAGTAAGTTGGGTAGGCGATCGTATTCTCTTTATAAAAATACGAGGATATTAAATTTCCGGCAGTAACAGCATTTTGCTGATTTTCCATTTTTTGTTCCATTGTTTCTTGATACGTATTGGTTGCAAGCACTTTTGTAAATGTTGCGCTTTGAATCAAAATGAAAGAGAACATAGAAATAAGAGCTATGATTTTAAATAGGTGTTTTCGCTTCATTTAATGACTCCTTTCCAAAACGTTTAAGCAGTGATATACTCAATACTGTTCAATTATATTATAACAAATACGAATCGGACTGTCAAGCTTTTGCAATTTCCCCATTTTGCTCCGTGGGGAATTTCTTCCCGCAGACAAGGCAGAACGTTGTGCCTTCGGGGGAATATTCGCCGCAATAGGCACATTTTTTCTTGCGATCATATTGTTCTTTGTGAAATTCACGCATGAGCGTCAGCACGCCTTCGTCAAGCACACCGTCGATGACGGCTGTTTCCAAAACGGCGTCAGAGATCTTCACGTAGCGCATGAGCGTGGAAAGAAAATGCCAATCGAGTTCACCGTGCAGGATCTTATCAAAGATGAATACTTTAGAGGAAAAATTGAGAAATGGCAGAAGCTTTTCCAATAGTTTTTCGTCCACTTCTTCAAAAGAAGCATTTTCAAGAAGCTCCCAAAAACCGCGGTCGGTCATATAGTCAAAAAGGGAAGCGAAATTGGAAATGTCGATTCCTTGTGCCGCAAGGCCTCTCACCGCGCGGTCAAGGACGCTTGGCTTGAGAAAAGGCGCAAGATTCTCCAAGTCGCCGAGGGTGCAATTGCAATTGCAGATATCTTTGCCGAGGGCGGCATTTTTCAGAATTTCGGATTCATTTTCGGTGGGCGCACCGGCACCGATCAATTCATCGATCGTGATATCAAAGATCTCCGCAATCCGCACGAGAATGGAAATGTCGGGAAAACTATCACCTTTTTCATAGCGGGAAACCGCTTGACGGGTGAGGTTAAGCCTATCGGCAAGCTCGGATTGTGTCATATCCGCACTGCGGCGAAGCTTGGAAAGGTTCGCGCAAAAAAGGTCGGCATCAAACATGGGAGAAAACTCCTTTCTTTTTCACTTCAGGACAACGGCGTCGTCACCGAGGATTTTTTTCATGAGGTTTAGCATGGTCGGTTGAATATCCGTGGCATAACCATTTGCTTTTACGTATTTTTTTGTGGAAGCATCAAAGAAGACCACGGGAAGTGTGCCTTCGAAAATTTCCAGAATACTGCAAACCCGACGGAATGCAGAACATTCCATATTTGCCACTTTGAGATAAAGTGTTTTTGGTTTTTGGGGTTGTGCGGTGGTGTTAACGACGGAAGGCGCTCGCTCCGGCTTTCTTGGTGCATCTGCCGTCATGGGGACGGCATCTTCGGGCGGTTCGGACGTGAGCAGCTCGATCTTGGAAACGAGAAGCTTGGGCGGTGCATCTTCACTGAGGGAAAGATTGCCGAGTGCGGCAATCGGAATATCATTGGAAAGATAATACGTATATTTTTCCAGAACCTTGGGGAAAATGACAAGCTCCATTTCACCAAGGCGATCTTCCACCGTGATGAATGCCATCGGTACGCCGCCGCGTGTTTGTTTGTTGATGCGTGCGGTGATGAGCCCTGCCACGGTTACGGTTGCGCGGTCTTGATAATTCGGCGTTTCTTCTTCCGCATCGGCAAGGATATCACTGATGGAGATCGCACCGAGTTTTTTTGCGTGAGGAACGAAATCATCGAAAGGGTGACCGGAAAAATACATACCCATGCTTTCTTTTTCCTGATAAAGTCTTTCTTTTGTGGAAAGCTCGGGAATATCGGGATAGGTGTAGCTTGCTTTGGTGGAATCATCTTCTGCTGTCCAGTTTCCGATGGAGAAAAGATCAAATTGTCCTGCCATACGGTCACGGGCTTTTTTCAGATAAATATCGATGATTTTTTCATATTCAGAAAGAAGTGCAGCGCGAGTGGTGCCGAGCGAATCAAAAGCGCCGCTTTTGATTAGGCTTTCCACTTGGCGTTTATTGAGATCTCTTTCGCTCATACGCGAAATAAAGTCTTCAAAAGAGGTGAATTTTCCTTTTGAACGTTCCGTTGTCACTTCGGCAAGGAAGTTTTTTCCGACGTTTTTTACGCCGAGAAGACCGAAACGAATGGCACGTTTGCCGCTTTGTTCCACCACACTGTAGGTTTCGCGGCTTTCGTTGATGTCAGGACCGAGAACGCGGATACGCATTTTTTGTGCTTGATCCACATAAACGGCGGTTTTGGGCATATTGCCAAGCACTGACGTGAGCAGAGATGCGAGGTATTCACAAGGATAATGTGCTTTGAGATATGCTGTGCGATAAGAAGTATAAGCGTATGCGGTGGCGTGCGATTTATTGAAAGCATATGCCGCAAACGCAGACATGGTATCAAAAATTTCATTGGCAACTTCGACGGAGATCCCCTTTGCCACAGCGCCGTGGCAGATCTCATTGCCGTTGTCGTCTTTTTCTCCATAGATAAACGCTGTGCGCATCGCTTCCATTTCGGAAGCTTTCTTTTTGGACATGGCACGACGCACGATATCCGCTCTGCCAAAGGAAAAACCTGCGATTTCTCGGCAGATGGTCATGACTTGCTCCTGATAAAGAATACAGCCTGACGTTTCGTCCAATATTTTGGCAAGCTCAGGGGTTGCGTATTTGATCTTTTCAGGGTGCAGGCGGTTATCGAGAAATTCGGGAATGGAATCCATCGGCCCCGGACGGTAGATAGAGATGGCAAGAATGATGTCTTCAAGGTTTTTCGGGCGCATATTGACAAGAAGTTTTTTCAGCCCGCCTGATTCGAGCTGAAAAACGCCGTCCGTCTTGCCCGAGGAGAGAAGTTCATAAGTTTTTTCATCATCAAATGGCACTTTGCGAAGGTCGAAATTCGGTTCTGTCAAACGGATCTGCTTTTCCGTATCCGACATGATCGTGAGATAGCGAAGTCCCAAAAAGTCGAATTTGAGAAGTCCAAGCTTTGCCACGGTATCCATCGGAAACTGGGTAAGTGTCATATCATCATTGACAGCAACGGGGACGTATTCATGCACGGGCCTGTCCGTGATCACGATACCAGCGGCGTGTGCGGAAGCGTGGCGGGGCATACCTTCCAGCGCTTTGGAAATATCAATGAGGCGCTGTACGCTTTCGTTGTTTTGGTACATATCGCCGAGCGGTCCTGTAAGTGCATCTTCAATGGTGACGTGCAGATCGTTCGGCACGGCTTTTGCTACCACGTCCACGTCTGCATAGCTCATGCCAAGCACGCGTCCGACGTCACGAATAACGGCTTTTGCCGCCAGTGTACCGAACGTGGAAATGCCGCAAACATGATCTCTTCCGTATTTTTCGGAAACGTATTCGATCACCTCGCCGCGTCTGTCATAGCAAAAGTCCGTATCAAAGTCGGGCATGCTGACACGTTCGGGATTGAGAAATCGTTCGAACATCAAATGATAGCGGATAGAATCCACATCTGTGATGCCGCAAAGATATGCCACAAGACTTCCGGCGCCCGAACCTCGTCCGGGGCCTGTCGGGATATTCATTCTCTTTGCGTAGGCGATGAAATCCGCCACGATGAGATAATATTCCGCATATCCCATCTTGATGATGACAGACAGCTCATATTCGATTCTTTCGCGATAGATCTTTTCTGTGTGTTCTTCGGTGAACACAATCTCGCCACTCAAAACCTTTTCTTCAAAGCTGTGAAGCGCGGTGCGGCGCAGATAATCATCAGGGGTTTCTCCTGTGGTGGGGCGGAAGCGAGGGAGATAAAGTTTGGAAAAATCAAAGTCGAAGTTGCAAAGCTCTGCGATCTTTTCTGTGTTTTCCAAAGCTTCTTTATGTTCGGGAAAGAGCGCCTCCATCTCTTCTTCATTTTTCATGTAAAACTCGTCGGTTTCAAAGCCGAAAGGTCTGCCGTCTGCGATCTTGTTTCCTGTTTGAATGCACATTAGGACAGCTTGTGTATCTGCATCGTTGCGGCGCAGATAATGCACGTCATTGGTCGCGACGAGCGGGATTCCTGTTTCTTTGGAAAGACGGATAAGCTCGCGGTTGACTTCCTTTTGTTCGGCGATACCGTGATCTTGCATTTCGAGATAATAGCTGTCTTGACCGAAAAGCTCTTGCATTTCGAGCGCATGTGCTTTGGCTTTTTCAAAGTCACCATTTGCCAAAAGTCGCGGAACGTATCCGGCAAGGCACGCAGATAGGCAGAGAAGGCCTTCGCTGTGTTCTTTCAAAAGGGCAAGATCAATACGAGGCTTGGAGTAAAAGCCTTCTGTGAACGCTTTGGAAACCATGTAACAAAGGTTTTTGTAGCCGATCTCGTTTTTGACGAGAAGAACGAGATGATAGCGCGCGCGATCGGTTTCATGGCGCTTTTCAAAGCGTGAGTTTGCGGCAACGTAAACTTCACAGCCGATGATCGGTTTCACGCCATAATCTTTGCACGCGCGGTAAAAATCCACTACGCCGTACATCACGCCGTGATCGGTGATAGCGACGGCTTTTTGTCCAAGCTCCACGGCACGCCTTGGAATATCCGAAACGCGACAAGCGCCGTCAAGCAAGCTGTATTCGCTGTGAAGATGAAGATGTACGAATGACATGAGCCGTCCTCCTTTTTTGCTTTATGTTTTTGAATGATTTATGTTGTTTGGGAAGTTCTTTCGATGTAAAAATCGTAAATTTTTTTAAGTCTTTTGCTGACCTGCGATTTGGAGATCGGGGGATCTTCCATGGCGGCAAGCTCGGACAGGGACATTGTATCGTGTTCCATGCGGAGCTCAGCGGTGCGGCGGAGCTCGGGCGGAAGCTTTTCGATCTCGCCGCTTTCCATCAATGCACCGATAGCTTCTCTGTGCTGTGCGGAAGTGTTGACTGTTTTTGTGAGATTGGCAAGCTCAAAATTTTGCTTGCGGTTGACCTCGTTGCTTTTTTCACGGTACATCTGCGCATTGAAGATTTCAAACGCCGCTTTTTTTGCGCCGATGTAAGAAAGGAAATATTCGATGCTTTCCATTTCGCGGTAATATATAATTTGGTCGCCGCGACGAACGGAAAGTTTGGGCAGACGAAAATGTTTTGTGAGCATTGCCGCCGCATTACAAGCAAGATCGGCATCTGTGGTGGAAAGCTCAATTCTGCCGGGCTTATCGGGCGGGCTGACAAAACCGGTAGCAAGGAACGCCCCGCGGAAAAAAGCTTCGTCGCATTTTTGGCATTTCAGAAAATCGTGAATGAGTTTTTTTTCGAATCCGAATTGAAAGGTCAGTGTGGAGTGCGCGTATTCGGGAACTTCGGTGACGTATACTTTGCCCACCTTTTTTGAGGTCAAGGTAATATGTGATGTTTGATAGATCAAAGAAGTAAATGCGTTGGTAACTTCTTCGGATTCCGTTTTGAAGAGGAGTGTTTTTTCCATCGTTCTCGTGGAGAAGAGAAGCATACCTGCAAGCATAGCGCGCAAACAACATTCCTTTTCGGGAATTTCTGAAGCAAGCGCGATTTTCGTATCACTGGTAAATGACATTGAAAGATTTCTCCCTTTGGCTCTCTTATGTATTTAAGAAACGTGAATGATTTCTGTTTCGAGCGAGATGCCGTATTGTTTTTGCACCTCATTTTGAATATGTTCAATCAGTGTGAGTACATCGCGCGACGTAGCACCGCCGCGATTAATGATAAATCCAGCGTGTTTTGCGGAAACTTCTGCACCACCAACGCGATAACCCTTGAGCCCTGCGCCTTCGATCAGCGCGCCTGCATAAGCACCTTGCGGACGCTTGAACGTGCTTCCTGCGTTCGGATATTCGAGAGGTTGCTTTTCTCGGCGGGCTGTCATGTTTTTTTCGGCAAGTGCCGCGATCTCGTCTGTCGGTTTGGGTGTCAGATGAAAAGTGGCGCCAAGAATGATCTCACCCGACGTTTGATAAATGCTTGAGCGGTAACTGAAATGATGATCTTCGTTTGGGCGGCTTATGTTTTTTTCTCCGCTCAAATACATGCTTTCGGTAAGAATATCTGCGATTTCTCCGCCGTATGCGCCTGCGTTCATGTAGACGGCGCCGCCGACTGTGCCGGGGATACCATAAGCAAACTCAAGTCCCGAAAGTCCGCGCTTCATCGCTTCTGCAGAGAGCGCTGTGAGCGATGCGCCGCACTCGGCGTAAACTGAGTTTTTAGAAAAATGAACATTGCGCATTGATGTGGTGAAAATAACGAGTCCGTCAAAGCCTTTATCGTCAAAAAGAAGGTTGGTCGCGTTGCCTGTGAGAAAGGTCTTCAAATTTCTTTCTTTGGCATAAGTGAGGAGCGTTGTGATCTCGTGCGCCGAGCGGGGAAAAGCGGCGTATTTTGCCGCGCCGCCGATTTTGAAGGAGCTGTGGGGCGCAAGAGAAATATTTTCCAAAATATCAATGTTTTCATAGGTTGGGTAACGCAAGGCCATAAACCTCCATTATAAAATACTCTTATTTTATATTATATCAAAGAATGAGAAAAAAAGATACTGCTTTTTGCAATTTTTTTGTAAAATCGTTGACAAATATTTTGAAATGTGATAGAATGAAACTGTTCCAAACGGAACAATTTTGAAAGGACGTGATCAAGTGCGCTCAGCGACAGATGAAAATGAAAGAAAAAAGCTTTTGCGTGAATGCCCGATCTTTCGCCAGATGAACGAGGAAAGCGAAAAAATGCTTTTGTCAATCGAACCTCGCGATTATAACGCGGGGGACGTGATCGCAGGCGAAGACGACGCGCGTGCGCTGGGGCTTGTGCTTTCGGGCAAAGCTTCGATTTTCGGAAAAAGCGGCGCTGACAGGGTACTTCTCAATCTTGTCGGCGCAGCGGACGTTTTTAACGCCGCAACGGTCTTTTTTCCTGAAAAGGAAACTGTCAGCACCGTCATCGCAAAAACGAAATGCCGCGTTCTTTTTATATCGCGTGAATGTTTGGAAACAATAATCAAGAATGATTTTGCCGTGGCTTCGGCATATATCGCGCTTCTTTCGGGGAAGATCTATTTCCTTAACCGAAAGATCATTGCGTTTACTGCCAAGCGCGCAGATGCCGCCCTTGCGGGATTTTTGCTGGATACGGTACCCGATGGGGAACCGTTTACCGTCAATATGTCGCGTCTGGCACGCGTGCTAGATATCGGCAGGACGACGCTTTACCGCGCGATGGATATGCTCATGGAAGACGGCTCCATCACTTATGATGGAAAAGAAATCAGAATTTTGAATCGAAAACAACTGGAGATGAGGTACAAACAATGAAAAAACTTTTGGCTTTGACGCTTGCTTTTTGCATGATGCTTGCACTTGCCGCTTGCGGTAACGCAAATATTGACGACACGACAACTGCGAACACCACCACCGCTGAAACAACCACGGAAACAACGACCCTTGGCTGTGAAGAAAAAGAAGACACAACTCCCGATGTGGACGTGCGCGTGATCGCACTCAAGGGTCCCACAGGCATGGGCATGAGCAAGCTTATGGACGATGACGAAAAGGGCGCTTCGAAAAATAATTATGAATTCACTTTGGCAGCAGCTCCCGAAGAGGTTTCTGCGGCAGTGCTCAAGGGTGAAGTCGATATTGCTGCAGTTCCCGTTAACCTCGCCTCTGTTCTTTATAATAAGGGCGCGGACATCAGCTTTGCGGCAATCAATACCCTCGGTGTTCTCTACATGATGGAAAACGGCAATACGATCACAAGTGTTGCGGATCTCAAGGGTAAGACTATTTATGCGACCGGTCAAGGTTCCACTCCCGAATATATTTTGAATTATATCCTTACCAAAAATGGTATTGATCCCGCAAAAGATGTAACGATCGAATATATCGCAGAACACGCAGAGCTTGCAACCAAACTTGCGGAAAATGTTGCGGCAATCGGTCTTCTTCCTGAACCGCAGGTGACGGTTTCTCTCACAACAGCGGCACAGAAGGGCAATACATCTCTTCGCATTGCACTCAATATGACCGAAGAATGGTCTAAGTTTGATGAAGGCCAGCTCGTTCAGGGTTGCATTATCGTATCGAATAAATTCAAAAACGAACACCCCGAACAGTATGCGGATTTTATTGAAGAATATAAAGCTTCCGCTACTTTTGTAAATGAAAATATTGACGAAGCTTCTCAGCTGATTGAAAAATTCGGCATCGTTGCAAAAGCAGCTCTTGCGAAAAAAGCGATCCCGAACTGCAATCTTTGCTGTGTAGACGGAGAAGATGGCATTGCTTATATGGAGAACATTTTGAACGTGCTTTATACAGCAAATCCCAAGTCTGTTGGCGGCAAACTTCCCGCAGATGCTTTCTATGGCAAATAAATATTTAAAGTCGTTTTTGCGCGGTGTTTTTTGTCTTTTCTTTTGGCTTTTTGTGTGGCAGATCGGCGCTTTGGCACTTGGCAGAAGCGTCGTTTTGCCAACGCCGATTTCCGTGGCAAAAACACTCGTTTTGCTGATGGGAGAGAAAGAATTTTTTCTCTCTTGTCTGATGTCACTATCGCGTATTTTTGTGGGACTTTTTATCGGTGTTTTTATCGGTATTTTACTCGCTGTTTTGTGTCATCTGAATAAGATTTTGCGCAGTATTATTTCGCCTGCCGTAGCCACTGTAAAAGCCACGCCGATCGCGTCTATTATTATCTTAATGTTCTTCATTTTCGGCAAAGGAATCGTGCCGATCATCGCATCTTTTTTGATGGTGATCCCGATTGTTTTCACCAATGTTTTTCGCGGAATTTCTTCTGTTCCGACAGAGCAAAAAGAGGTGGCAAAAGTCTTTCGTTTCGGCATTTTGAAACGAATTAAATATTGTGTTTTTCCATCTGTTTTGCCTTATTTTTCTGCAGCTTGTAAATCTGCTTTGGGGCTTGCTTGGAAAGCAGGAATTGCGGCGGAAGTTATCTGCACACCGAAGCATTCCATCGGTATTAAGCTCAATGAAGCGAAAGTTTATCTGGAAAGTGAAGCACTTTTCGCATGGACGATCGTTG
>JBGVIG010000327.1:0-1024 GCA_045122995.1 Eubacteriales bacterium
TGCGGTTTGTCCTGTGTATTCCTTACAAGAAACACTCGGAAACGACGATGATGGTGCCACACTCGAATCCATTACACCTTCAGGTGATAATGAGATCGAAAAGATCACCGACAAGCTTGCTCTCGCAGAAGCCATCGCAAAGCTGGACGAGCGAAGTCGTCAGATTGTCATTTTGCGCTTCTATAAAGAGCTTTCTCAGCAGCAAACGGCAGAGATTCTCGGCATCACCCAAGTCAAGGTTTCCAGAGAAGAAAAGAAAATTTTCGAATTTTTAAGAAAAGAACTCTGATAAAAAAACTCCGACAGATCATTTCTCTCTGTCGGAGTTTTTATTGCATAAAATCAAACTTTCTTACCGTTTTTCTTCAGATCACGCTTAAAAAGCAAAACGCCAATGATCAAAAGTACAGGGAAAATCAGCGAAACGAGAATGCCCACGGAAAGTTCACCACCAAAAACCTCGGAGATCGTACCAACAAGCGTCGGTCCGACCGTACAACCGGCGTCCCCGAAAAGTGCCAAGAGCGCAAAGATCGTCATGCCGCCGTTTTTGATGCCACCGGCACCCATGCTGAGCGCACAAGGCCAAAAGATACCGACAGCAAACCCCGCCAAAGCACAGCCTGCAAGACCAAGTACCGGGTGCGGTGCAAGCGCTGCTAAAAGATAGCTGAATGCGCAAAGACCACCGCAAAGGATCATTGCATTCTGGATATTCATCTTATGTCCGAATTTCGCGTAAAGCACACGCGCCATTCCCATCAGCGCCGCAAAAAGGCATGGACCCATAAGGTCACCAAGTGTTTTATCCACACCAAGTCCCATCTGTGCAAAAGCAGAGGCCCACTGGCTGATGCAAAGCTCAGAAGCGCCACCGCAAAGCATGATCAGCGCCAAAAGCCAAAAACGTTTCTTCTTTGCAATCGCTTTCATACCAATTCCCTGCGATTCCGCCTCCGCCGTGTCAGGCATCGGCACGAAGCAGAAAAGCACACCGTCCACGATCGGCACGATCGCCCAGATC
>JBGVIG010000328.1:0-6440 GCA_045122995.1 Eubacteriales bacterium
CCCGTGATGGATTCCAGACTCAAGCGTGTGGGCAGCTCCATCACAGCGATCGAGGTTTTTGGCATGATGCGAGCGCTCGACTACTTTGAAACTTTGCCTGAGGTTGGCAATTTTGGCATGGTAGGACTTTCGTACGGTGGCTTCTATACGCAGATGGTGGCGGCACTCGACACGCGTATCCGCAGTGCGATCTCTTGTTCGTACTTCAATGAGCGTGATCGCTATCCATATGTGGATTGGACATGGCGTGACAGTGCCTATCTTTTTGATGATGCAGAGTTGGCACTTCTTGTTTATCCGCGAAAGCTTCGCATCGCTGTTGGCGAAAAGGATTCACTTTTTGATTGTGAAGGGGCAAAAGCTTCCTTTTCCGCGCTGAAAAATGAATGTGCTGCTGTGGGAGATGCTTGGGTGAAATTTTTCACATTTGATGGTGAACATGAGTTTTTCTTTGATGATGAAGCGATCATAGAATTTGCTTCTGAATTATAAAAATAATGATATTTTTGATGAAAAGGAATATATATGAAACTGATCTCTTGGAATGTAAATGGTTTTCGTGCGTGTCTTGGTAAAGGCTTCGGTGAATTTTTTCATGCGCAAGATGCGGATTTTTTCTGTATTCAAGAAACAAAAATGCAGGTAGGACAAGCAGAATTTGAAACGCCCGATTATCATCAATACTGGTATAGTGCGGAGAAAAAAGGCTATTCGGGAACGGCGATCTTTGCCAAAAAAGAACCGCTTTCCGTGCAATATGGCATTGGGATTCCTGAGCATGATACCGAAGGCCGTGCCATCACGCTGGAATATGAGGATTTTTATCTTCTTTGTGTGTATACACCCAACGCCAAACGCGAATTGGAACGATTGGACTATCGCATGAAGTGGGAAGATGCTTTGCGTGCATATATTCTCTCGCTGGACAGCAAAAAGCCTGTGATCTATTGCGGTGATTTGAATGTGGCACATGAGGAAATTGACCTCAAAAATCCCAAGACGAACCATCACAGCGCAGGTTTTTCCGATGAAGAACGCGGAAAATTCACAGAACTTCTGGCGAGCGGCTTTACTGACACCTTCCGCGCGCTTTATCCCGATCGGGTGGAATATTCCTGGTGGAGCTACATGATGAAATCCAGAGAAAAAAATATCGGTTGGCGTATCGACTATTTTGTGGTTTCAAACCGCCTTTTTGAAAAGGTGAAGGATAGCTTCATTTTGGGTGAAGTGATGGGCAGTGACCATTGCCCAGTAGGGATTGAAATTGATCTGTGATTTGATGAAAAGAGAAAACTCCGAGCTATGCTCGGAGTTTTTTTGCTTTCGTAAAATCATTTGCTCGTTTCTTCTATGAAAAGATCGATCTGCGCGGTGATGGTGGCAAGGCTCTTGCGCCAGAAATCAGGTTCTGTGAGGTCGATGCCTGCAATGCCTGCAACGTGCTCCACGGTGTCAACGGTGGTTGCTTTCAAAAGTGCGCGGTATTTCGGTAGGAATGCTTCGCCTTCTTCCAGATATTTTGCATAAAGACCGCGAGAGAAGAGTCCGCCAAAAGCGTAAGGGAAGTTATAATAGCTGAGTCCTGCACGATAATAGTGGCTCTTGCAGCACCACATATATGGGTGGAGAAGATTATGATCAAGTCCGTTACCGAAAGCTTCTTTTTGTGCGTTTAGCATGATCTCATTCAGTTCATCGGCAAAGAGGAAGGTATCCTTTCTGCGGCGAATGACTTCGTCTTCGAAAAGAAAACGAGAATAAATATCGACGATGATTTGTGTCATATCTTGAATTTGTGTTTCGATCAAGCGGATCTTTTCTTCACCCTTGGTGTTTTCAATCGCATTGTTGACGATGATCAGTTCATTGAAATTCGATGCGGTTTCCGCTACGGGCATGGTATAGCCTGTGTTCAGCGGACGGTGATCTTCGATCTGTTTGCCGTGGTAAGCGTGACCAAGCTCGTGTGCGAGAGTGGTGATGGAACCAAAACTGCCGGAGAAGTTCGTCAAGATGCGACTTTGTTTCATAAATGGCAGATTCGAACAAAAAGCGCCACCCACTTTGCCTTTTCTGGGATAAAAATCGATCCATTCTTCACGGAATGCTTTATCCACCATTTCTGCAAGATCGGGAGCAAAGGTGGAAAAACGCTCTACCAGATAGTGATGTGCTTCTTCGACGGTGTAGGTCGTGCTGTCCGCTTTGCCCATGGGTGCGAGGATTTCATACCACGGCAAACCGTTTTCATAGCCGAGAAGTTTTGCTTTGTGGCGAAGATATTCATGAAATTTCGGCATCGCCTCACGCATCGCTGCGAGCATAGCGTCGAGGGTTTCTTTTTTCATGCGAGATTGTTCAAGTGTCATGGCGAGCGGATTTTCATAGCCGCGAAGCTCTGCTTCCAGATTCACTTGTGCTTTGATGCTGTTCAGCGCGAAAGCGATGGAATCCTTGATCTTATCATAGCAAGCAATCTCCGCTTCATATGCGGCTTTACGCTCTGCAGCATCATCGCTGTCAGCAAGACCACGGATCGCAGAAAGGGAAGTCTTGCCGCCTTTATAGTCTACGGATACGTTAGCAGTCAAGTGAGAAACAAGATCGCCCCAAGCTCTGCCGCCGGAAATGTTCATGCGCGCAAAAACGGTTTCCGCTTCGTCGGAAAGCTTATGAGAAGCGGCTTTTTTGATCTGGTCGAAATGGAATTTATATGCCGAAAGAAGCTCGTCCTGTGCGATGATCTCGTCAAGATTTTCAAGACTTGCAATATATTTTTGAAAGATCACGGATTCTTTGGTTTTGCCGGCAACAAGATTTTGAATCTTTGTCGAATATTTTGCACCTTCTGTGTCTGCGCTGTTCGCAGAGCGGCGAAGACTGAAGTAACCGCTGAGCTTTCGCATCAGCACAGCCATCTCTTCCTCGATGGCAATAGTTTGACGAAGGCACATAAGGGCATCTTCCTTTGTCAGCGAAGCAACTGCCTCTTTATATTCTCCGATGACCGCTTCCAATCGCGCCATATCTTTTTCTAATGCAGGATCGTCGATCCCGTGGTAAAATACGTCTAATGACCATTCGTTATACATATGATTCCGTCCTTTTTTCGGCGATGCCGTTTTTTCTTCTATTATAGCATCAATCGTGAAAAAAGGCAAGCGTATCCATAGCTCCACGAGAAATTTGCACATAAACGGGATATTTTTGGAGTTTTTATAGGTTAAGGATACCTTTTTTATGAAAATGATGGTATAATAAATGTAATAATATTATGAACCCACATGAGAAAGTCAAGCAAAGGAGCGGATTCTTATGGCAGAGCGCATCAGACTCATGACACACAACGTATGGAACAAGGATTTTAATTCCCCGGAATGGGAAGCGCAAGGAATGAGCTGTGCTGCGGAAGCACGCGTGGACGGGCTTTTGCGCATATATCGTGATACAGTCCCCGATATCATCGGCGGACAGGAGGTTTCCGCAAAGATGGCAGACCTTTTGAAGGAAGGTTTTCAAAGCGAGGCGATCGCTTATACACTTATTTGGGGACGCTTTACGCCGATCCTTTATCGCGCTGATAAATTTGACCTTGTGGATTCGGCGTTCGGTACGTATCCCGAAAAACTGGAGGGTTATGAGGGCAGCTTTAACGACGCTCGCTCGAAATCCTGGAATCTTGGTGTTTTTCGTGTGAAAGAAAGCGGAAAAACGTTTATCTTCGCTACGACACATCTTTGGTGGAAACGATCTCCCGGTGAGGAGGCGTTTGCCGGTGGCTCAAAATATCAGGAGGGCTCAAGCGAAGCCAGAGAATATCAGGTGACATTGCTTTCTGAAAAGATCCGGGAATATCGCGAAAAATACGATTGTCCTGCGGTGCTTGTGGGGGATCTGAACACGGGTTACCGTTCCAAAGCGGTTCAATATTTGCTGTCGCACGGCTATCGACATGCGCATGATATCGCGACAGAATATGCGGAAGAGGCGATCGGCTATCATAATTGTTTCCCATGGGGCTTTGAAAGCTTTTATCTGAATGATCCTTTCGAGGTGGCGATCGACCACATTTTGCTGATCGGGGAAAGGGAAGGGGCTGTCAAACGGTTTGAGAGATATTCGCCTGATTATTATTTCCCGATCTCCGACCATTCCCCGGCGTATATTGACGTGGAATTCTGAGCTTCTTGATCGGGCGGTTTCCTGCAATTTTGGGTAAACTTTGCGATATACAATAAAAAATGATTTGGGAGGACTTTTTTATGAAACTGAACTACAAACGCGTTTTGCTCGTCGGTATGGCGTTCTTTCTCATCACCGCTTTTTGGCAGGCGTATGATGCGCTCATACCGTTGATCATGACCAATCGCTTCGGACTTCCGCAGACGGCGTCGGGTGCTGTCATGTCGTTGGATAACGTTCTTGCGGTATTTTTACTCCCGTTTTTTGGCTCACTTTCCGATAAAGTAAATACGAAGCATGGCAAGCGCACGCCGTTTATCTTCTTCGGCACGATCGCGGCGATCGTTTCCTTTATCGGACTCACCTTTATTGATAATTATCAGCTTGCGCGCGTGGTCAGCGCAGGGATTCCCGAAGTTGTGCAGGGTACGATGACCGAGGAAGCTTTTGACGAGATGCGCCGCACGCTTGCTTTGGAATTGACGATGGAAAATCCCATGCCTTTGATCGGGTTTATTCTCACGCTTCTTGTCGTTCTGATCGCGATGGCAGTTTTCCGCTCGCCTGCGGTGGCGCTGATGCCTGACGTGACGATCAAGCCGCTCCGTTCCAAAGCCAATGCCATCATCAATCTGACGGGAACGGCAGGCGGTATCTTCGTTCTTGTGCTGGGTATGATCTTTGCGACCGCTAAAAAGCCTTATATGCAATATACAAGCTACGCGATCTGCGTGTGCGCGATCATGCTTTTGGGTCTTGTCGTTTTCCTTCTTGGCGTGAAGGAGCCACTTTGGGCAAAGGAAATGGAAGAAGAATCTGTGCGTCTTGGCATCGAATCCGCATCGACGGAAGACGGTGCGTCGGGTGACCGCAAGCTTTCCAAAGCTGAGCTTACTTCTTTGCTTCTCATTCTTGCTTCCGTGGCACTTTGGTATATCGGTTATAATTCTATCACCAGCAAATATTCCGTATATGCGACGAACATTCTGGGTTTTGATTTTAATTTTACGCTCATCATCGCGCAAGCGGCAGCGGTCGTTTCTTATATTCCCGTTGGTATTATTTCTTCGAAATTCGGCAGAAAAAAGACGATCCTCGCAGGAGTTCTGATGCTTGCCGCAGCATTCTTTGCCGGCAATTTCGTGACCTCTCAAACACCGGAGCTTATGATGTATCCCGTGTTTATTCTCGCTGGCATCGGCTGGGCAACGATCAATGTCAATTCGTTTCCCATGGCGGTGGAGCTTGCGCACGGCGGTGACGTCGGCAAATATACGGGCTATTATTATACGGCTTCCATGGCGGCACAGATCGCGGCCCCCATTCTTTCAGGCTTCCTTTACGATCTGATCGGTATGCGATATGTGTTCTTTGCTTTTGGTACGGTATTTGTCATGTTCTCTTTTGTGACGATGCTCTTTGTGAAACACGGCGACAGCAAGCCTACACCGAAGAAAGGAATAGAAAATCTGGACATGGACAATGATTGATTTTTTGATTATTTTTGTGATATGCTTCGCAGCACTTTTGTTGGTTTTCGGTTTGATTTATCTTTTGATCTTGGTGCGTCCGCACGCCCAGATGCCGCAAAAGAAGACACTCCTTTGCGACTATGCGCATCGCGGTCTGCATGGAAACGGTGTTCCCGAAAATTCACTTGCGGCGTTTTCGCTCGCTTGTGAAAAAGGCTTTGGCATTGAGCTTGACGTTCAGCTTTCGCGTGATGGCGTTGTGATGGTTTTTCACGACGATACGCTTATTCGCATGACGGGCGTGAATGAAAAGGTTGGGTCGCTCGACGCGGAAGAGCTCCGTGCGCTTTCTCTTGCGGGAACAGGGGAGAAGATTCCGACCTTCCAAGAAGTTCTTTCTCTCATGGACGGACGTGTGCCGCTTCTTGTGGAATTAAAGGGTGAAAATTTTGATACCTCTCTTTGCAAAAAAACAGCGGCGCTTCTGTCTGCTTACAAGGGAGATTATTGTATCGAATCTTTCAATCCGTTGCTCATTCGGGATATGAAAAAATATCTTCCAGAAGCCATTTGCGGTCTGCTTTATACGAACGTTTGCCGCGAAAAAAAGAAAAGATCGATTCTTAACATCGCTTTGACGCTGATGGCGACGAATTTCCTTGCCAAACCGAATTTTATTGCTTACGATCAAAAAGACAGAAATTCTTTGCCCGTGAAGCTGACGACAAAACTTTACCGTGCACCGAAATTCGTCTGGACGATTCGTTCTTCGGAAGCATTGGA
>JBGVIG010000329.1:0-5706 GCA_045122995.1 Eubacteriales bacterium
ATGTTGCACTTGGCTCATCAATGCGGCACGAAGATTGCAATTTTTGCGAGCGGCATCGGACCTGTTTCCGAAAAAAATACGGCGCGTGTCATTGGCGCCATCTCTGTGGCGGACAGCATCTCGCTTCGTGATGAAAGGTCATATGCTTTCGTGAAAGCCAATTTGCCCGAGCGGGAGATCCGTTTGGTCTTCGACCCTGCAATTTTGGAAAAAAGTGAAAAGGTTGCTGTTCCAGAGAAATCGTATTTTGCGGTGATCCCAAAAAAAGGGGATCGACATACGGCGCAAAAGCTCAAAACGTTTATTGATAGGTTTTCTGAAAAATGCGGTGGGGTCCCCGTCATCATTTCCATGTATGACGGAGAAGATCTGCGCTTTTGCATGCGGCTTGCCAGAGAAACGGGTGCTGAGATCTTCATGGCAAGGAGCGCAGGGGAGCTTGTCGGCTTTCTGACAGGGGCACAGCTTTTGCTTTCGTCCCGTTTGCATGGACTGATCTATGCGGCGGTGGCGCAAACGCCGATGCTTGGGTTTTCCGATGATGGGAAGCTTGCTTCCTTTTTGTCTTACGTAGGCTTTCCCGAATATGCTTTTTCCGGTGACGCTGATGTGAAAAAAATGCTGGAAACGGCTGAAAAGGCCGCCAAAGAAAGTGCATCGGTGCGTGCGCGGTTGCTTTCGGAAAAGCCGTATTTTGAAGACCTTGTGAAAAAAGAGATCGCGCATCTTTTGCGTGAGCTTTGAAAATATATCTTAAAAAAAGGACTTCTTGTTTATGTTTGAAATTTTTGCTTATGTAGAACGAATGAAATATATCCGCCGTTGGTCGTTGATGCGCTCTTTGCGTGATGAAACTGATATGGAACATTCCTTTCAGGTGGCGTACGTAGCGCATGCATTGGCGATTATCGGAAATGAACTTTTCGGGAAAAATTATGATATCGGCAAGGTGCTTTCTTCAGCGCTCTATCACGATCTGCAGGAAACCATCACGGGTGACATGCCGACCCCGATCAAATATTGCCGCCCTGAAATGCGTGCGGTCTATAAAGATGTGGAGCGCGTGGCGAGCGAACGCCTTCTGGATACGTTGCCCGAAAAATTGCGTACCGCTTACGCAGATGTGATCGCCCCGAAAACAAAAACGGCGGAGCATCGCTTGATCAAAGCGGCAGACAAGATCAGCGCTTATCTGAAATGTCTGGAAGAAACCAAGGGTGGCAACAGCGAATTCCGTCTTGCGATGGAGAGTAAATTTGCGGAGCTTTCCGCGATGGAATCGGAAGAAGTGAGATATTTTTTGGAAAATATTCTCCCCGTATATTCCAAGTCGCTGGACGAAGTGCAGATCATGGTGTGAAAAAAGTAGCCAAATATCGTGTTTCGGCATAGGATATAGCAGAGAAGCTTCACATTCTCTGACAGCATCTTGGAAAGGAATCTTTTTTATATATGCCGACACAGATTACAAACCAAGCGAACATTGCTTTTAATTATGGCAATGTCGCAGGTTCTGCTACCTCTAATATCGCAACGACCACGTTGCTGGATCCGCTTGCCGCGGAAAAACGTTCTGTCGGCACGACTTATCGTGCAGGCGAACGAATCACCTATACCGTTTCCGCGATCAACAACGGAAACACCACGCTTCAAAACGTCACGGTGACTGATAATCTCGGTGCATATACCGTTGGCACAGAAACGTATATCCCTCTCACCTATGCAGGAGATGCCGGTCTTTATGTAAACGGTGCGTATGCTTCCGCTTTGGAAGGAACTGTGGGGGCAGACGGCGTTATCTTTGTGATCCCGACGCTTGCGCCGGGTACGAATGCGCTGATCGTTTATACGGCTGATGTCAATAGTTTCGCACCTTTGGCGGACGGCTCGACGATTATTAATACCGCGAGCATAACTGCGCAGGGTGTGACTACCCCCGTCACAGCGACCAATACTATCACCGTGGAGGATTATGCGAACATCACGATCACCAAAGAAATGTCGCCCGATCCGGTTTCCGACGGCGATGTTCTGACGTATACCTTTACCATTCGCAATTTTGGCAATACGCCTGCCACAGACGTGGTTCTTACGGATAATTTCGCACCTGCGCCGACAGCGATCACCGTCACGGTGGGGGGAGAGATCGTTCCCGCTACCAGCTACACGTATGAAAACGGGCTTCTCACTTTGCCAACAGGCGACGGCTTCTCCATGACCGTTCCTGCGGCAACAGTCACACAGGATCCTGTAACAGGAGAAGTTGCAGTTACGCCCGGTGTGCTTGTGATCACGGTTTCCGGTACAATCTGATCTTTCAAAAGCGGCTCTTCGGAGTCGCTTTTTTATTGGGACGCCGTCTCAAGCCCTTGCCAAGGACGCTGTCCTTGGAATCTGCCAAAGGGACGTATCCCTTTGGAAACCCATCAAAGGAGTCTTGACAGTATAAGAGAAATATGATATGCTATGGAAAAAAGAGGAGATTCTCCGAAATGAAAGGTGAAAAAGATGGAAAAAAGATCTTTTTTTGAAACTTCGACCTTTTCACTGCGCATCATGGCGATGATTTTTATGTTTTGCGATCATTTATGGGCAACGATCATTCCAGGCAATGAATGGCTTACTTGTGTGGGGCGATTGACTTTTCCGATTTTTGCTTTTCTCGTTGTGGAAGGATATTTTCACACAAAAAATTTGAAAAAATATATATTACGCCTTTTGGTTTTTGCGGTTATTTCTGAAATTCCCTTTAATCTCGTGGTGGGAAATACTGTTTTTTATCCTTTGCATCAAAATGTGTTGTGGGCATTTTTGATTGCGATCTTTCTTATTTTTTTGAATGAGAAGGCAAAAACAAAACGGTTATGGCTTCGTATTTTAACCTTGATGGGAACGCTTGTGCTGGGCTTTGTTTTGGGACTTGTCACCATGGTGGATTATTTTTACGGCGGAATTTTTATGGTTCTCGCTTTCTATTTTTTCCGTGGCAGGAAATGGTGGTGTTTCCTTGGACAGTTGCTTTGTCTTTGGTATATCAACTTTGAGATTCTTGGTGGCTATTCCTACGTTTTACCTCTCTTTGGCAGAGAATTTTATTTCCCCCAGCAAGGTTTTGCACTTCTTGCGCTCATTCCGATCTGGCTTTATCGCGGAAAACGCGGTTATTACAGTAAGCCGTTGCAATATGCATTTTATGCTTTTTATCCCGTTCATCTTCTTGTTTTGTGGTTGATCGGAACACTTATGACATAAATTGTTTTTTGGGGATCGAGAGATTACGATTTTTTCCAGAGGGCTATTTTTAATTTTAAATAAGAAGAAAAGGACTTGTTCATTATGAACAAGTCCTTTTTGGTTCTATTTCTTAAAAAAACAAATCAAGTTAGTCTTTTTTCGAAAGAATGATAAGCAAACGGCCGGTTTTGACTTCAATTTCCGCAAAATCTGCAGTGATTTCATTGCTGACACCGAGTGGAAAATTGGTGTCGAGCACGGCGTTTTCCACTTCGTATTTGGTGCCATGGATCGAAACGCCTTCGCAAACGCCGTCATAGGCGAATACGGAGAGATAAAAACCGTCCTTTTTAGGAAGCTTACCAATGCCTCGCATGAGAAATGCTTCATTATTTCCGCTGACCAAAATGGCCTGGATTCCGTGCTTTTCCGCATATGCGAGTGCTTGCAGATTTGCCACGGTGTGGTCGAGTCTGCCGCCGATGCCGCCGACGATGGTGAGGGAATCGGCGCCTTTTTCTATGGCATATTTGATGCAAAGCATGGTGTCGGTATCATCTTTTTCGCAGGGAACACGAATGGTGATTGCTTCATTTTGGAAAGCTTTTGCTTCACCGTGATCAAAATCGCCGATCACGATATCAGGGGTAAGACCTTCTGCTTTGGCGGCAAGATATGCCGTGTCTGCGCAAAGGAGCATATCCTTATTCGTGATGGTGACAATATTTTTGATTTTTTCTTTTAGATACGGTGTGATAATGATGGCATTCATAGCTTTTCTTTCTTTGATTAGAATTTATTTTGTGAAATTTTTCTGTTTTGTTTTATAAAGCACGATCAAAACAATAGCGATGACAGCAGCCGCTGCGTTGATGATAGCAAAAACCAGCCAGTTTACGTTGGCAAGACCTGCAAAGTCAAATACACCGTCTTCGTTTTGCAATCTGCCGAAGATGGCAACAACGTCATAAATGAGTGCCGCCAGCACGCAAAGTCCTGCTGTGGGAAGAAGTGCGGCAGTGCCGTTGGCCATGTTTTCGCGCTTGATGCGAATGATGCGCTGTTTTGTGAAATCAATATTTTCACCCATGTAAAGTGCCACGAGCAAAACGATGATGGTTTCGGGGATCATGTAAGTCGCGCTATATGCAAGTGAATAAAGTGCCGCTGCTTCTGTGGGAATGGAGAGTCCTGCCCAAACGGTAGCGCCGCTGATAAAGTGGCAGATATAGCGAAGCACACAAGCGAGGAGAGAACCCATGACAAGTGCGGTGGATTGGCGCGCGATCATCTTTTTGAATACGCCCGCAAGACCAATGACGGCAAATGCCACGATATAGTCAAGAAGCATAACAGCGAGCACGCTCTGCCATGTGGTGACATAAGAAAGCGTATTCAGGCCTACGAGTTGCTGCACGATGCCATAGACGAGGGCTGTGAAAAGTCCCCAAGGGGTACCGTGGCGGTAAGCGATGACAGCAACGGGAAACATAGAAGCGATGGTGATGGAGCCGCCTGCAGGGAAATCCCAAAGCTTGATAAAGCTGAGTACCGTGGCGAGCGCGACCATGATGGCGCTTTCTGTGAGCATTCGTGCGGTTATCTTTTTTGATCCGGTTTTCATAATACGAAAAACCTCCTTTGAAAAATAAAAATTGCCGCATGAAATAATACGGCAATTTGGTTCTTTTAAAAAAGAGAGTTTTCCATAATCTCCCTGCGCCGGTATTATCCATATCAGGTTAGAAGGGTTTTCGGATTACCATCGTCCTCTCAGCCGAATAACATTCAGCACCCCCGATTATTTTATGCGGTTTTCTTTATGGTAGCAGAGTTTATCTGTTTTGTCAAGAGCTTTTTTCAAAAAAGCGTACAGCCGATCTTTTTGAAATACTCGATCTTGCTGTCGATCACAGGGACGGGAACACCGAGATATTTTGCCAGACATTCTTTGCAGAAATATTCTTCAGCATCACGGTGAACGAGGCGGCGATGGATCGCCACCTCGTCATTTGTGAGATTTTTTCCGCATTCTTTGCAGTTTACCATGTTATTTTACTTTTACAAGCTTACCGGTAACGACTTTGCAATCACCAGCAGGAACCTTGAACTGCATATATTCGGGGAACACACCGAGGTCTTCGCCTGTGAATGCATCGGTTACTTCAAAGCCCCAACCGCAAAGCGGATCCAGACCGATCTCATAATAGGGAATCATGAAGGACTTATCGGTGTCATAATTATTGAAGAAGCCGAAAGCAAATTTGCCATCGGAAAGATGACGGAAGGTGAGAAGTGCTTCTCTGGAGCCGGCGTTATCTCTGATGAAGAGCGGCGGGCGGGTATCGGTATCCTGGTTGATCGCAATGAGTGCTTTGTTCATCAAAAGCTCACGGGTTTCTGGTGTCATATTGCGCACGTCACAACCAATCATGAGCGGGGACATCATCATGCACCAGAGTGCGAAATGAT